>NZ_OZ060389.1:0-300000 GCF_964059005.1 Buchnera aphidicola (Thelaxes suberi) | reverse complement strand
GTAGGAAAAACAACTTCTAGCGCATCTATTGCAACAGGTCTAGCTTTAAAGGGAAAAAAGACAGTTGTAATTGATTTTGATATAGGTTTGCGTAATTTAGATTTAATAATGGGGTGTGAACGTAGAGTAGTATATGATTTTGTCAATGTTATACAAAAAGAAGCTACTTTAAATCAAGCATTGATTAAGGATAAAAGAACAGAAAATTTATTTATATTACCAGCATCTCAGACTCGAGATAAAGAATCTTTAACACAGTCTGGAGTATATTTTGTATTACAAGAATTATTAGATAAAGGTTTTGAATTTATAATATGTGATTCTCCGGCAGGAATTGAAAATGGAGCATTATCAGCTATTTATTTTGCAGATGAAGCAATTATTACTACTAATCCTGAAGTTTCTTCTGTACGTGATTCAGATCGAATATTAGGAATGCTTTCTTCTAAAACAAAGCGTGCAAAAAATAATGAATTACCAGTTAAAGAAAATATTCTAATAACAAGATATAATCCTACTAGAGTAGCAAAAGGAGAAATGTTAAGTATAGAAGATGTATCAGATATTTTACATACTCCAATAATCGGAGTAATTCCAGAAGATAATTTTATTTTAAAATCTTCCAATCAGGGTATACCTATAATTTTAGACAAGACATCTCAATCAGGGCAAGCTTATTCTGATACTGTTAATAGATTATTGGGAAAAAATTGCCCTCTTAGATTTATTAAAGAAGAAAAAAAAAGTTTTTTAAGGCGATTATTTGGAGGATAATTTATGTCATTGTTAGATTTTTTTATATCAAGAAAAAAAACTACAGCTGCAAGTATAGCTAAAAAAAGATTACAAATTATTGTCGCAGAAAATAGAAAAAATAATATTGAACCAAAATACCTTCCTCAATTAAAACATGAAATAATGAAAGTGATATGTAAGTATGTAAAAATTGATTCCAATATGGTAAAAATACAATTTGATAAAAAAAATAAAGATATTTTTATATTAGAATTAAATATAGTATTACCAGAATAATGTAATCATTAATAATAAAATATTTTAAATGAAATTATTTATATAATTAGGGAATATATTTTTTGACATCAATGATGTTATATTATTTTGAAAATATAATAATGCAATTGGAATAATGTCAATTGCATAAGGTTTAATTGTATATACTTCTTTATTCATGGAATGTATGTCAGAAAAATTATTACTCCATACATTTCCGATATAAAAAAAATTTGCGTTATTATTGATAATAATTGATTTAATATCACATTTTTTTATTAATCGATCGGAATAACATGTGTTCCATACATTTGATTCTGATCGAATATATTTTCCTAAATAAGCTGTTGTAGAATTTGCGTGCATGCAAACAATAAATTTTCTTACTGTTTGATTTTTTTTTTTCCAATAATGTTCTGCTATAATTTTTAATGTTGATACTCCTAATATAGGAATATCATAAGCTATGGATAACCCTTGAACAATGCTATTTACAATTCTTATACTGGAAAAATTTCCAGGTCCTCTTGAAAAAGCAATTAAATTTAATTGATTTACTGTAACTGTATTGTTTTTTAAAATAGTATCAATCATAGGAATTAAAATTTTAGTATGATTTTTTATACATATTTGATTAATTTGTTGATATATTCCACAATTAAATAATGCAACTGAACATTCTTCAAAAGAAGCATCTATTGTAAGAATTTTGATTTTACTTTTCAAATTAAGTTATATCTCATGAAATTAATTAAATTTTATAATTCAAACAAGATTCTATTTGATTAAACAAAATAATTATTTTTTTAAAAATTATTTTTTATGATTCGTACTAAATTAATACGATATGTTGTTGCTGCAATAATATGAAAAGAAAAAGGAGAAATATGAATTACTTCTCCGGTTACTGGTAACCGACCTTTTTGAGCTATTAATAAACCAGCAAGTGATGTAAAAATTTTGTTTTTATTAAGAAATAAATCATTCTTTAAATGTTGTTCTAAAGAATGTAAATCTGTAGATCCCTTAACCAACCAACTATTATTACCTTCAAATATAATATCTGGAGTTTCGTCAGCATCAGGAAATTCACCTGCTATAGCTTCTAATATATCTAAAGGCGTAACTAATCCTTGAACTATCCCAAATTCATTAGTAACAATTACAAAATTACCTCTTGCTGTACGTAATAAATTTAGTAAATTAATAGGATCTATTGTATCAGGAATAATAATAGGAGGTATTTTTTTTGCAAATTCTACAATATCATTATTCTCTTCTATTGTTACTAATAGTTCCTTTGCTCTGACAACACCAATTATTTCATCTAATTCACCCTGACATACAGGGAATAAACTATGTGGACTTTTTAATAATTGAGATTTAATTTCTGTATTAGAATGATTTGCGTTTACCCATGATATATCACCTCTTGGGGTCATCATACTTCGAATAGATCTTCCTGATAAAGTTAATACTGCAGTTATCATATATTTTTCTTCATCTTGAAAAGCGTCTAATGCAGCATCTGGTTTTTCTAATAATATATATTGATTATTTTTTTTCTTTAAATTTGGTCTAAATTTAGATTGTCTAGATATAAATCTAAGAACCATACTTGCAGTTCTTTCTCTTAACGGTATGCGATTTTGATGTTTCATTAAATTACGATGAGACATTTGATTAATAAATTCAATGAAGATAGAAAAAGTAACAGCTGCATACAAATATTCTTTAGGAATAAAAAATCCAAAAGATTCTGCTATTAAGCTTAACCCTACTATTAATAAAAAACTTAAACATAATACAACAACAGTTTGATGTAAATTAATAAATTTAGTCAATTCTTTAGAAATTAATAACATAATAGATGTAGCGATAATAATAGAAGCTATCATTACAAATAATTTGTTAACCATACCTAATGCTGTAATGATTGAATCAAGAGAAAAAATTGCATCTAATATTATTATTTGTAGTACTACTATCCAAAAGCTAGCATAATTTTTTTTTTTTGATGCAGGATTTTTTTCTTTTGCTCCTATTCGCTCATGTAATTCCATTGTAGCTTTAAATAGTAAGAATATCCCTCCTACTAAAAGAATCAAACTTCGCGAAGAAATAGAAAAAAAATAATTTTTTATGACTATAGTTTGCATTTTCAATAAATGTGAAAATGTAAATAACAATACTAATCGCATACAAAGAGCTGATATTAACCCTAAAATGCGAGCTTTATCGCGTTGTGTTGGAGGTAATTTTGCTACTAAAATCGCTATAAATAGTAAATTGTCTAATCCTAAAATAATTTCTAATAATACTAGTGTTAATAGCCCAACCCAAAACGACGGGTCTAAAAAAAAAGCCATTAGAAACTCCGTTAAAAATAGGGCTGAATTTGTTAGTGTATGTTGTTTCAATATAAAAATATTCAGTTATCATAACTTTATATCGAATTTTTAATTTTTACAAGTAAAATTTTTTATTAAAAAATAATTATTTTAATAAAAATCCTAATTTAAAATTAAAAATTTTAAATCGATATAAGCATGTAAATATTTTGGTATATACAACATTATGTGTATTAAATATACAAGAATATTACAAACCCCATAATAAAAATTAGTTTATATAAAAATTTTTTATAATAACTCTTTTAAAGCTTGAATACGCTCAGAAAGAGAAGGATGACTCATAAAAAGTTTTGAAGAAAAAAAATTATTATTTTGTTTATTGTTAATACAAAAAGCAGACATAGCACTACTTATTTCTATTTCATGACTTTTTTTTAATTTTTCTAAAGCAGCAATCATGTTATCTTTACTTGATAAGTAAATAGCATCTTTGTCAGCACAAAATTCTCTTTTTCTTGAAAACCATAAAATAATCATACTTGCTATTAAACCTAATGTTAACTCTAAAATCATAGATAAAATTGAATAAATAAAATTATGAATATGATCTATGGAAAAAAAATTATTTTCTTCTTCATTATTATTAGAAGAAAATATTTTACTAACAAATTGAGCTATTAATTTAGATACAAAAATGACAAAAGTATTAATAACCCCTTGTAACATAGTCATAGTTACCATATCACCATTAGAAATATGACTAATTTCATGAGCTAATACTGCTTCAATTTCATTTTTTGACATATTTTTAATTAAACCTGTTGAAACAGCAATTAAAGAAGAATTTTTTGTTGCTCCAGTTGCAAAAGCATTCATATCTAAGGATGAGTAAATAGCTATTTCTGGAAGATTAATTTTTGCTTTTTTAGATTGTTTACGTACAGTTTCTAATAGCCATTCTTCTATTGCACTCCTTTGAGGTTGAATAATTTGCGCATTTACTGAATGCATAGCAACCCATTTAGATATAAATAATGATATTATAGAACTGAAAAATCCAAATATTAATGCATAAATTAATATCCCATATAAACTTTGTGATTTTATTCCAGTAATAGTTAATATTACACCTAGCATAAATACAATTGAAATATTAGTTAATGAGAATAAAAGAGTTCTTAACATATATAAATCCTGTACTAATGTATTAAAAGCATAAATGTGATTAATAAAAATTAAATTAAATCAGATTTAAAGTATTTTAAAAATAAAAATATATATCTTATTTATGTATAATAATTACTATATCATTAAAAACTAAATCCAATTTCTGTTGTCTTGTAATAACAAATTTTTTGATTCTATTGGGCCATAACTACCTGGTTGATATTGGTGTATTGGAACATTTTGTTCCTTGCATAAATTAATAATAGTATCAATCCACTTCCATGATTGTTCAATCTCATCTCTACAAACAAATAATGATTGATTATCTTGAATACATTCTGATAATAAACGTGTATATGCATCAATTATATTGTAATTACTAAATTCATGATTATAAGACAAACTTAATTTGCATCTTTTTAATTCGTATTGACTACCTATATTAGGTATTTTATTAAATATTTCTAAATCCCATCCTTCGTTAGGTTCTAAATGAATAATTAATTTATTATTAATAACATGATGAAAATCATCAAAATTTAAATGATTTATTGATTTTTTAAATACTATTACTATTTTTGAATATTTTTTATTTAAACGCTTACCTGTACGTATATAAAAAGGAACATTCTTCCATGATTCATTATCAATAAATATCTTCATCGCTGCAAAAGTTTCTATATTACTAGATGATATTGACACATCTTCTTCTCTATAAGCAGGAATTTTTTTTCCCTTTAATAAACCTGTACCATATTGCCCTAATATAATATTATTATTAATATTTTTTTTATTGAGAAATCTTAAAGATTTTAAAATCTTTATTTTTTCATTACGAATACTATTCGATTCTAAATTATTAGGATTTTCCATAGTAATAATAGTTAAAATTTGCAGTAAATGATTTTGAATCATATCACGAATCTGACCAGTTTGATTAAAATAATTCCATCTTCCTTCTATACCCACTTCTTCAGACAAAGTAATTTGAATATTGTCTATATAGTTTTTATTCCAAATATTACAAAAAATGCTATTAGCGAACCGTAATGATAAAAGATTTAATATTGTTTCTTTTCCTAAATAATGATCGATTCTAAAAATTTGATGCTCTTTAAAATATTTTCCTATATTGTTATTAATTAATTTAGAAGTTATTAATGAATTTCCTATTGGTTTTTCTATAACAATTTTAGAATTATCAGAGTTTAATGATATATATGCTAATCCTCTACAAATTGATTCAAAAAGACTCGATGGAGTAGCAAAATAATTAATAATTAATTCATCAGAATTTGTCAAAAAAGTTTTTAAATTTACAAAATCATAAATTTTATTTACATCTAAATTACAAAAATTAAATCTTATTTTTAGTTTCTTCCATATATTTATATCTATCTCACTATTTAAAAAATTTACTAATGATTTTTTTACTATTTTTAAATAGTCTTGATTATTCCACGATGCACGACCAACACTAATAATTCGGAAATTTTTATTTAATTGCCCAATTTTTTCTAAATTATATAATGCTGGTAATAGTTTTCTTCGAGTAAGATCTCCTTTAGCACCAAAAATAATTAGACAACATGTAACTGATTTTTTAATTTTCATATATTTTTCTCTTAATTGGTATGTATTTTAAACATTTATAATAATAAGTCAAATAGTATAATTATTTTTTACGATAGAATGTTATAAAAAAACAACTAAATTTTATTTAATTAGTAATAAAAACTTATTTAAATAAAACATTTGGTAAAAAATGAACATTTATTTAAAATAATAATAAATAATAAAATTATTTTATTAATAAAAAATTTTAATTATATGGTTGCAATTACTTATATAAAAATATTTTCAATTTTCATATATATAAAGTGTTATAATAAAACAATTAAAATTATAATAAATACTATTTTTTATTAAAATATATTTTTTATTTTATATTAAAAAAAAATTAAAATATGAATAAAATTTATAAAAAATAATTTCTTTATTATTAAAATTAAAAAATTAAATTCTAATTAACTTTTTTTTTGGAATAAAAATATGGAAAAACGCTATCGAAGAACAAAAATTGTTGCAACTTTAGGTCCATCTACAGATGATAATTATATATTAGAAAAAATGATTCAATTAGGAGTAAATGTATTTCGATTAAATTTTTCACATGGGACAATAAAGGAACATAAAGAAAGAATACAAAAAATTAAAATATTAAGAGAAAAATTAGGAGTGCATATTGGATTACTAGGAGATTTACAAGGACCTAAAATTCGTATAACTAAATTTGAAAATTCATCAATTTTTCTAAAAAAAAATGATATTTTTATTTTAGATATCAACCATGATCCTGACAACGGAAACATTAATGTAGTCGGAGTTGATTATCAAAAATTACCTCAAGATGTGAAAAATCATGATATCATCTTGTTAGATGACGGAAGAATTCAATTAAAAGTAAATGAAGTAACAAAAGAATTAAAAATTATTACTGAAGTCTTAATTGGAGGATGGTTATCTAACAACAAAGGTATAAATAAATTAGGAGGAGGATTGTCTGCTAAAGCTATTACTGAAAAAGATAAACAAGATATTAAATTAGCATCTAATATGGATTTAGATTACTTAGCAATATCTTTTCCGAGATCTCATAAAGATATCGATTATGCAAAAAAATTAATTAAAGAATCGAATAGTAATGCAAAAATTATTGCAAAAATAGAACGAGCAGAAGCAGTTTATAACGATGTTATTATGGAAAAAATTATTTTATCTTCCGATGGAATTATGGTGGCAAGAGGAGATTTAGGCGTAGAAATAGGTGATCCAGAATTAGTAGGTATGCAAAAAAAACTAATTAGAAAAGCAAGACAGTTAAATCGGATTGTTATTACGGCTACTCAAATGATGGAATCTATGAACTTTAATCCATTTCCAACAAGAGCTGAAGTAATGGATGTAGCTAATGCTGTATTAGATGGCACTGATGCAGTAATGTTATCATCTGAAACTGCTACAGGTAAATTTCCATTAGAAACTGTTTCATCAATGAAAAAAGTTTGTATTGGGGCTGAAAAAATGCCGAGCATAAATGTTTCAAGACATAGGTTAGATATTATATTTAATACAATAGAAGAAGCAGTTGCAATGTCTGCAATGTATACTGCAAATCATTTAAAAGGTATAAAAGCTATTATAACAATGACAGAATCAGGGAGAACTGCTTTATTAACATCACGCATTACTTCTGGATTACCTATTTTTGCATTATCAAAAAATTATAAAACGTTAAATCTATCTTCTTTATATCGAGGTGTTACCCCTATTTATTTCAATACAAAATTGTCAGGATTGCAAGCAGCTCAGGAAGCAGTTAAAACATTACTATTAAAACACTTTTTATCTAAGGGGGATTTAGTGATTATTACTCAGGGAGATATAATGGGAACTCAAGGAAAAACAAATTCTAGTCGTATATTACAAATAAAATAAATATTTTATTTTAATAAAAATATTTTTTTACTTTAATTATTTATTATGTTATTTTGAAACAAAAAATTTGCATTTTTTATAAAAATATAAATTTTAATGTTTATTAAATTAATTATTAAATATTTAAAATTAGTTGTTATATATTTAGTATTATTAATAATATAAATTATTAATAATACGTTTTTTATTTGTATTAAAATTATTAATTTCAATAAAATTAAATTAGAAAAAACCATTTTATCAAAAATTAATATAATTTAGTCGTTTTATTTTTATAAAAAATATTTTTATTTATGCAACAAAAATAATTTTATTATTCAAAGAATTTAATATACACATTTTATATATAAATTATAATTTTTTTATTCAAAAAAGTATTCACTATTATGAAATCTATTGTTCGATTAAAAAATGTTTTTGTTAAAATATCAAACAAAACTATTTTAACTAATATTTCTATTCAATTATTTAAAAATGAAATTGTAACTTTAATCGGTCCTAATGGAGCTGGAAAATCAACTTTAGTTGAAGTTATTTTAGGATTGATTAAACCACAAAAAGGAGTTATTTTTTTAAAAAAAAATATTCGTATAGGATACGTACCTCAAAAATTTTTCATTGACAACTATTTTAAAATTACAGTTAATCGTTTTTTATTTTTATCTAAAAATATGTCTAATAAAATTGTAAACCATATTTTAAATAGAATAAATATATTACATTTAAAAGAAAAACAAATGACTACTTTATCAGGAGGAGAAATGCAAAAAGTACTATTAGCTAAAGCATTGATTATTTCTCCAGATTTCTTAATTTTAGATGAATTAACACAAGGAATCGATCTTGCTGGTCAAATTTATTTATATAATTTGATTCGTATAATTAAAAACGAATTGAAATGTACTGTACTTATTGTTTCTCATGATATAAATTTAGTAATGTCAAAAACAGATCGAGTAATTTGTTTAAATAATCATATTTGTTGTTTTGGAACTCCAAAAGTGATCTCTAAAAATGCAGAATTCAATAAAATGTTTAGAGATGTTATTCATCCTGAATTAACATTATATAATCATGATCATAACCATTATCATAAATTTTAAAAATTAACTCTAATATAAATAATTCAAATAATAAAAATAAAAAAAATGAACAATTTACCTTTTGTGAGCTGGATGGCTGGAATTATATTATCTTGTATTACTGGTCCTTTAGGGGTACTTATTGTATGGCGGAAAATGTCTTCTTTTGGAGATACATTAGTACATACGTCATTATTAGGTTTATCATTTAGCTTAATATTAAATATTAATTCTTTAATTTCTATTACTATTTTAGTATTATTGTTAGGTTATATTATTGTTTGGTTAGAAAATAATTCTTCATTATCATTAGATACAATTCTTAATGTTATGACTAGCACTTTTTTTTCTATTGGAGCGATTCTTTTGCATTATAATAATAATGTTAATGAAGATAGTGTAGAAAAATATTTTTTTGGAAATTTTAACAGTGTTACTATTTCCGATATAGAAATTTTATTTTTAATTATGATTTTATTTTTAATAATGGTTTATTATTGGTGGAACGATATTATATTTATGTCTATTAATCCTAAATTAGCAAAAGTATATGGTATTAATGTCAAACAAACGCGATTAAAAATAGTTTTAGTAGCTGCTTTTATAATAGGCGTATCAATTAAATTAGTAGGAGGATTAATAATTAGTTCTTTACTAACAATACCTAGTTCTACTGCGATTAATCTAACCAAATCACCCGAAGAAACTGTGTATGTATCTATAATAATTAGTATTTTTTCAATTATGATTGGAGTAATTATTTCAAATTATTTTAATTTTTTAATGACTCCTGTAATTGTCTTATGTTTATCATTTGTATATTATATTAGTTATTTTAATAAAAATAATTAAATAAAGAAAAATTTTAATTATTTTTTATTTTTTTTATTTGAACATCTAGTAATAACTTTCTTAATTGTTAATTTAGGCATATTATAACTAAGCGATTTAGTAATTGCGGCTTTTAAATGTGAATTATATAAAGGATTGCTACCTCCTAACTTAACAGCAGCAGTTAATTCTTTTATTAATTTACAAAATATTTTACTGCGTTTTGTATCTTGTATATTTTTCCTATGTTTAGTATTAGACCATTTACTATGACCTGCCATATATCTTACCTTATTAAATTCAATTTCAAGAATTATATTTATAAAAAAATACAATTTTTTTATAAATATATATACTATTTAATTATAAAAATTGATAGATTCAATATTTTATTTAAAGATTTGAAGAGATAAATTATTTAATGTAACATCATCAATTGTATTAGGAGCATTAGTTGTAGTACAAATAGCTTTAGTAGTTTTTGGAAAAGCTATAACATCTTTAATAGTTTTACTAGATGTTAATAGCATAATAATACGATCTATTCCAAATGCTATTCCACCATGAGGAGGAGGTGCATATTCTAATGCTTTTAAGAAGAAACCGAATTGTTTCTCTTGTTTATCCTTATTTATTCCAATAATTTTTAAAATTAATTTTTGAATCTTAACATCATGAATTCTTAACGAACCTCCTCCTACTTCGTATCCATTAATCACCAAATCAAACGCACTACTTAATATTTTTAATGGATTTGATTCAATTTGCTGAATCGTAGATTCTTTAGGAGAAGTAAAAGGATGATGCATACTAGAATAATTTTTTTCTTTAGAATCTTTAAAAAATAAAGGAAAATCTACTATCCATAACGGTTTATATTCTAACATATTAATAAGATTAAAATCTTTTCCTAAAATATTTCTTAATATCCCCATAGTATTAATAACTGTATTTTTTTCCCCATAACTACAAAAAAATATATTACCTTCTTTAGATTTATTTGTAATAACTAAATCATGTATCATTTTTTTAGAAATTTTTTCTTTGAGGTTTGTAGCGAATTGTATATGATCAATTGATATTTTTTTTATTTGAACATAAAAAAAAATATCAATATTTTTATTTTGTAACCATCTAGCATATGATTCTATTTTTTTATGACTAATTGAAATATAGTCATGAACTTGAATGGCAGTAATAACATTTTTATTTTTTGGTTTATTTTTTAATTGTTTTTTTTCTAATAACGAAATAAAAATATTACTTACATCAATTAATTTTAATGGATTTCTTAAATCAGGTTTATCTGTTCCATAAGTTTTAATTGCATTTTTAAATGAAATAGTTGGAAAAGCGTCTAATTTAATTTTTTTGATATACCACCATAATTCAATTATCATTCTTTCTGTTAATTGACGTATTGCAGTTTCATTTACAAAAGACAATTCCATATCTAATTGTGTAAATTCTGGCTGTCTATCTGATCGTAAATCTTCATCTCGAAAACATCTTGCAATTTGATAGTATCGATCAAAATGTGAAATCATTAATAATTGCTTAAATATTTGAGGAGATTGAGGTAAAGCATAAAATTTTCCTACATGAATACGGCTAGGAACTAAATAATCACGAGCTCCTTCTGGAGTAGATTTAGTTAATAAAGGAGTTTCAATATTTAAAAAATCATTTTTTTTCATGAATTGATGTAACCAAAACATTGCTTTACTTCGAATATTGAAATTATAAGATAAATTATCATTTATTAATTCTAAATATCTATATTTAGAATATTTTTCTTCAATTTTTTCGTTATTAGAATAATATATTGGTAATGGTTTAGAAGAACTAAAAATAGATATACTTTGTGCATAAATTTCTACTTCACCGGTTAATAATTTTAAATTAGGTTCATTTTTTCTTTTTTGGACTATTCCTGATACTTGAATGCAAAAATTATGACGTAATTTTTTTGCTATAACAAAAACATTTTCTTTTTTTATATCAACAAATATTTGGACTGTTCCTTTTTTATCTTTTAAGTCTATGAATATAAAATTTTTAAATTGACGATATTGTTCAACCCATCCACATAAATAGACTAATTTATTTACATGACATATTCGAATGTTACCACAATACTCTGTACGCATACTATTGTTTAAATCCTTTAATATTTTATTAAATTTTATTTTATTTATCATAAAATAAATGTTTTTTTAAAAATATTTAAAATTAAATACTTTATTAAAAATAAATAAATTATTTTATTTTTATTTTTATTATTAAAATATTTAAATATTTTGTTAACGACTTCGAAATATAATTCTTCCTTTATTTAAATCATATGGAGTTAATTCAATTGTTACTTTATCTCCTGTCAAAATTCTTATATAATTTTTTCTCATTTTACCAGAAATATGTGCTATAATTTTATGTCCATTTTCTAATTCAACTCGAAACATAGTATTAGGAAGTGTATCAATAACAGTTCCTTGCATTTCAATGTTTTCTTCTTTTGTCATAAAAATTTTTCCTTTTTTTTTAAAATATTTTTGATATAAAAAATTATTTTTTTATATATAGCGCATTATCATTAAAAAATAAATTTTTTAAATTGTATTTAATATACATTTTTATCATCATATATTTAATTTATGTATTATTAATATAACGATCTACATCTAAAGCAGCCATACAACCGCTTGCTGCAGATGTTATTGCTTGTTTATAAACATGATCAATTACATCTCCTGCAGCAAATATTCCAGGAATACTAGTTTGTGTAAAAAAATTATGATTACCTTTTTTTATAGTAATATAACCATTATCCATTATTAGTTTATTATAAAATAAACTAGTATTTGGTTCATATCCTATAGCTACAAATATACCTGATAATGATATTTTTTTATATGTATGACTGTTACAATTAGATTGTATCAATACTCCATTAACTCCTAAATTATCTCCTATAATTTCTTTAACAATATAATTTTTATAAATTTCGACTTTTTTTTCTTTTTCAAGTGTATACATACGATTTAATAAAATTTTTTCTGCTTTAAAATTATTACTTCTATGAATTAGATAAACTTTTTTTACTATTTTAGATAAATATAAAACTTCTTCAATAGCAGTATTACCTCCACCTATTACAGCAACATGCTGATTTTTAAAAAAAAAACCATCACATGTAGCACAATATGATACACCCTTACCCTGAAATTGTTTTTCAGTATTTAATCCAAGATGTCTAGGATAAGCTCCGGTTGCAATAATTACTGTTTGACTATAATATTGCCATTTTTCTCCTTGTAAAAAAAACGGTGTAACATTAAAATTTACTTCTTTTATCTCATCTTCAATAATATGTGATTTAAATTTTTTTGCATGTATTTTCATCCTATCCATTAATTCTATCCCTGTTATTTTTTTTGTTTCTCCTGGCCAATTTTCTATTTCATTAGTATTAATTAATTGACCTCCAATGTTTTTCCCAGTTATTAAAACAGGTTTTAAATTTGCTCTAGCAGCGTATATACAAGCAGTATATCCAGCTGGTCCAGAACCAATAATTGTAACAGTATTATGTTTAATATTATTTTTATATTTCATTTTATATCCTAATAGTTCATATCTTATACAAAATAAGTAAATAACTATTAACTATAGTTCTTTTATACTAAAATTACAAATTTATAAAACATATCAATGTAAATATATAGAAGTCTTGTTTATTATTAATTTTTTTCATTTAAATATTTTTAATTTCAATGTGTTAATATTTTTAATATTTACAAAAAAATAAAAATTATATTTTTCTAGATAATACTTTGATAATATATTTATATCTCTAAATATAAAAATGCGGGATTATATGTTAAATATTAAATTAATGATGAACCAGTTAAATTTTTTTAAAAAAAAATTAGCATTAAGAGGTTTTTTTTTAGATATACATAAAATACAACAAATAGAATATAATTATAAAAATTTAAAAATAAAAATAGAATTTTTACAACACAAAAGGAACATTTTAAATAAATTAATATCTAAATATATTAAGAAAAAAAAGAAGATTTTATTTTTACGTAATAAAAGTATATCAATAAATACAAAATTATTATTAATAAAAGAAAAAATGATTCAAATAAAAAAAAATAGATTAAAATTTTATATGAATATTCCTAATATTCCGGATAAAATAGTTCCTAAAGGAACTTCTCATATTGATAATATAGAAATATTTAAATGGGGAGATATTAAAAATTTTAATTTTAAAATAAAGGATCATGTTATTTTAGGTAATCTAGTTGATGGTTTAGATTGGAAGTCTGGATCGCAAATAACAGGTTCAAGATTTGTTGTAATGTCAAACAAAATTGCTTTATTGCATCGTGCATTAGGTCAATTTATGTTAGATACTCATATATTAATTCATGGGTATACTGAAATTAACGTTCCTTATATCGTGAATGAAAAAAGTCTTTATGGTACAGGGCAATTACCTAAATTTAAAAAAGAATTATTTCAACTTTATAATGAAGATGAAAAAAATAATAAATATTTTTTAATACCTACATCTGAAGTTCCATTAATAAATATTTTTCAATCAAAAAAAATTTTATGTACAGATTTACCTATAAAATTAACATCTTTAACTTCATGTTTTCGGTCTGAAAGTGCTTCATATGGGTTAGATACAAAAGGATTAATTCGTATGCATCAATTTGATAAAGTAGAACTGGTACAAATTGTGCATCCTGAACAGTCAAATAATGCATTAGAAGAATTAACGTTACATGCAGAAAAGATATTAAAACTATTAAAATTGCCATATAGAAAAATTCTATTATGTTCAAAAGATTTAAGTTTTGCTGCTACTAAGACTTATGATTTAGAGGTATGGTTTCCGTCACAAAATATGTATCGTGAAGTATCTTCTTGTTCTAATATAAATGATTTTCAGTCACGACGTATTAATCTAAAAATTATCAAATCATTTGCAACAAAAAAAGAAAAATTCTTTCCTCATACTTTAAATGGATCAGGTTTAGCAATTGGAAGAGTTTTAGCTGCTATTATGGAAAATAATCAAACTGCTAATGGAGATGTACTTGTACCTAAAGTTCTGCAGAAAAAATATATGCACGGAATAAAAATAATAAATTCAATAAAGTAATAAAATTATTAATAATTATTTTTTAATTAAAAATAATTTCTTTTCCTTAACTTAAATTGGTATCAATTATGAACAATATATATAATTTTAGCGCAGGACCTGCAATGCTTCCAAAAAAAGTTATGGTTCAAATAAAAAAAGACTTTTTAAATTGGAACAATTTAGGAATATCTGTTTTAGAATTAAGTCACCGCAATGAATATTTTTTTTCTTTTTTTAAAGAAACTAAAAATAATTTAAAAAAATTACTATTTATTCCAAATAATTACGAAATAATATTTTGCCATGGAGGTGCAAGAGGTCAATTTTCTGCAATTCCTATGAATTTAGTTCAAAAAAATGATAAATCTGATTACTTTTGTAGTGGTTTTTGGTCTTATTATGCTGCAGAAGAAGCTAAAAAATATTGTAGTCCTAATATTATTGATATAACTCAAGAGATCGATGAACAAAAAAGCTTAATTCCAATGCAAAATTGGCCAATTCATTCTCATTCTGAATATATTCATTATTGTCCTAATGAAACTATTGAAGGTATCGCTATCTTTGAAGAACCTCAATTTGAAAAAAATAAAATAATTATTGGAGATTTTTCTTCAACAATTTTATCTCAACAAATTAATATACAAAATTATCATTTAATATATGCTAGTGCGCAAAAAAATATAGGAATACCTGGTTTAACTGTGGTAATTATTAATAAAGAACTCTTAAAATATAGAAAAAATATAGTTCCGTCTATTTTAGACTATAATACATTATATATGACTCAATCAATGTTTAATACTCCTGCAACATTTTCATGGTATGTAGCTGGTTTAATGCTGGAATGGTTAATTGAATCAGGTGGAATTAAAACTATTGAGAAAAAAAATAAAAAAAAAGCACTATATTTATACGATTTTATTGATAAAACAGACTTTTATAATAATAATATAGACAAACAATATCGTTCTAATATGAATATTCCTTTTTTTATAAAAAAACAAAATTTAACTAATTTATTTTTAAAAAAAGCTGAAGAAAATAATTTATTTGGATTGAAAGGGCATAATCTTATAGGTGGACTTAGAGCTTCTCTATACAATGCTATGCCTTTAAAAGGTGTAAAAAAGTTAGTTGATTTTATGTATCAGTTTGAAATTGATCACCGATAAATATAAAAATTTTTATTATAAAAATGGAAGTAACTTTATTATGTCAATCAATATAACTTTAAAACCGATTCAATATATACAAGGAAACATTCTACTTCCTGGATCTAAAAGTATATCAAACAGAGTATTGTTAATTGCATCTTTATCTAATGGAATAACAAATATTCAAAATTTATTAAAAAGTGATGATATCTGTTATATGTTGCAAGCTTTAAAGCTATTAGGAGTAAACTATCAACTAAACAAAAATAATACTGTTTGTAATATTATTGGAATAAATGGTATTTTCCATATAAACAATAATTTATTAACTTTATTTTTAGGCAACGCTGGAACTGCAATGCGCCCTTTATTAGCTGTTTTATCATTATTAAAAACTAGCCAAATAATATTAACCGGCGATAATCGAATGAAAGAAAGGCCAATAAAAGATTTAGTAGATAGTTTGCGTCAAGGAGGTGCTTTAATTAAATATCAAGAAAAAAATAATTACCCCCCTGTTATTATTAATGGTGGTTATATAGGAGGGGAAATAACAGTTAATGGAACTATATCTAGTCAATTTTTGACAGCTTTATTAATAGCTGCTCCTTTAGCGAAAAATGTTACTATAATTAATATTAAAGGAAAATTAGTATCCCAACCATATATAGATATTACTCTTAATATATTAAAAAGTTTTGGCGTTAAAATTATTAATAATCAATATAAAAATTTTTTTATTAATGGAAATCAACAATATATATCACCTCATAATTTTTTTGTCGAAGGAGACGCTTCTTCTGCATCTTATTTTTTAGCTGCTGCTGCAATTAAAGGAGGTACTGTTTGTGTTGAAGGAATAGATAAAAATAGCATACAAGGAGATATTCATTTTGCTAATGTTCTACAAAAAATGGGAGCAATAATAAAATGGGGAAAAAATTGTATTATATGTACTAAAAATAAATTAACAGGAATAGATATAGATTTAAACCATATTCCTGATGCCGCAATGACTATAGCAATAGTTGCATTATTTGCAAATGGAAAAACTACAATTAGAAATATATATAATTGGAGACTTAAAGAATCAGATCGAATTACAGCTATGGCAACAGAAATGAGAAAAATAGGAGCAATAATCGAAGAAGGAAAGGATTTTATCAGTATTCAACCTCCTAAAATTTTTTATCCTGCTATTATCGAAACATACAATGATCATCGTATTGCAATGTGCTTTTCTTTAATTACATTGTCTGGAGTACCTATAACAATTGTAAATCCTAATTGTGTTAATAAAACGTTTCCTGAATTTTTTGTAAAATTAGATTCTATTTCACATTATTATTAAATTAACATTTAAAATAAAATAAATTTTTATAAAAATTATTTTATTTTAAGTAAAATTTATTAATTTTAATACTAAATTAATTTTAAAAATATTTTTATTTATAAAATATATATATTATAATTTTTTATATAAAACATTACTATACAACATTAAATAATAAAAAATACTAACTTAGATACTATATATAAAATTTAATAACAGGTAATAATGATGAAATCATTGACTCCTGTAATAACTATAGATGGACCATGCGGAGTAGGAAAAAGTGTTTTATCTAAACAAATTGCTAAAAAATTACATTGGTTTGTCTTAGATTCTGGAATATTTTATCGAACTTTTGCTTTAATTGCACTGAAATATGATATTCCTATGTTAGAACATGAATTATTAAAAATTTTTTCGCTTGATTTATATTATTGGTGTATGGAAGATCAATATAATTTAATAAAATTATATAAAAAAAATGTTCCTAATATCATTTCAGAAAAAACAATATCATATGTTTCTTCTAAAATAGCTATTTTTCCAAAAGTAAGAAAGGAATTGCTAACAACACAAAGAATTTTTAAAAAAAAACCAGGATTAATTGCTAATGGAAGAGATATGGGTACTGTAGTTTTTCCGAAAGCAAATTTAAAATTATTTTTAGATGGAAATCTGATAGTAAGGGCACAAAGAAGATTTTGTGAATTAAGAAAAAAAGGCATTCAAGTTAATTTTAATAGCTTAAAATTAGAAATGTATCAGCGTGATATACAAGATATTAAAAGATCTATATCTCCTTTGATACCAGCAAAAGATGCTATAATGATAGATTCTACTAATATGAGCTTTGAAGAAGTATTTAATATATCATTAAAATACATTAAAATAAATAAAATATTATTATCACCAATATAAAATACATTCACTTACAGTTTATGGAAAAACTGTAAAATTTTTACTTTTTTTTTGTTTTAGAAAGCTTAAACAAAAAAATATTTATAATAAAAATTTTTGAAGATTATCAATATGAAAGAATCTTTTTCTAGTTTATTTCAAGAGTCGTTAAAAAATATTAAAACCAAACCAGGTTCGATTATAAACGGAACAATCATATCTATCGAAAAAGATAATGTTTTAATAGATGCGGGGTTAAAATCTGAATCCAATATACCCATTGAACAGTTTAAAAATGCACAAGGTCAATTAGAAATTAAATTAGGAGATGTAGTTGAAGTAGCATTAGATGCTATAGAAGATGGATTTGGCGAAACTTTACTTTCGAGAGAAAAAGCAAAAAGACATGAATCATGGATTATTTTAGAAAAAGCATATAAAGATATTGCAACTATTAAAGGAATAATTAATGGAAAAGTAAAGGGTGGATTTACAGTAGAATTAAATAATATTCGTGCTTTTTTGCCAGGATCATTAGTAGATGTACGACCAATTCGAGATTCAATGCATTTAGAGGGTCAAGAATTAGAATTTAAAGTAATTAAATTAGATCAAAAAAGAAATAATGTTGTTGTTTCTAGAAGAGCTGTTATAGAGTCTGAAAACAGTGCAGAACGAAATCAACTTTTAGATAGTTTAAAAGAAGGTGTAAATCTATCAGGTATTGTAAAAAATTTAACAGACTATGGAGCATTTGTAGATTTAGGAGGAATTGATGGATTATTACATATAACAGACATGGCGTGGAAAAGAGTTAAACATCCAAGTGAAATTGTAAGTATAGGAGATGAAATTAAAGTAAAAATATTAAAATTTGATAAAGATAAAACAAGAGTTTCTTTAGGATTAAAACAATTAGGGGAAGATCCATGGATCGCTATTGCTCATAGATATCCAGAAGGAAGTAAAATTCATGGTAGAATTACTAATTTAACAGATTATGGTTGTTTTGTAGAAATTGAAGAAGGTATTGAAGGTTTAGTACATGTTTCTGAAATGGATTGGACTAATAAAAATATTCATCCTACAAAAATAGTTAATATTAATGATCAAATTGAAGTTATGATTTTAAATATTGATGAAGAAAGGAGAAGAATATCATTAGGTATTAAGCAATGCACTAATAATCCATGGAAAGAATTTGCAGAGATTAATAAAAAAGGATCACATGTTCAAGGAAAAATTAAATCTATAACAGATTTCGGAATATTTGTTGGTCTTCCAAAAGGTATTGATGGATTAATTCATTTATCAGATATATCTTGGATTGACTCTGGAGAAAAAATTATTTCTAATTACAAAAAAGGTGAAAATATCACAGCAGTAGTATTACAAGTAGATGCAGAAAGAGAAAGAATATCGTTAGGATTAAAACAAATTGATGAAGACCCTTTAATTAAATTTTTTAAAATACAAAAACGTAATGAATTAATAACTGGAAAAATAGTTTTATTTTCTGAAAAAAATAAAAGTATTTCATTAATTTTTGAAAAAAATATTCCTGGATTACTTTTATTAGATGAAATAACGTTGTCTAACGACGATAACATTTCAGATAAATGGAAGTATATTTGTAATGAATTACATATTGAAGATACAATAAACGTATTAATCAATAATATTGATAAAAAAAATAGAATCATATATGTTTCTTACACCTTGCCGAAAAATAAAATAGAAAAATCAAATCATACGATAGACAATCAATTAAATGATGAAATAATAAAAAAAGAAAATAATGAAAATGTGGATAACATCATGACAGAAGCTTTTAAAGCTGCTAACTGTAATGAGTAAAAAATGTTATTTTTTAATATATATGCATATATAAAAATATAGAAATATAAAAAAGATATAAATAAATAACTTTAAATAATTAAATTATAAAAATAATTTCAATTAATTTTTGTATATAAAATATTCTAATATTTTAAAATACATAATTAATTATGGTATGAAACACTAAGTTACTAAAATACAGCTATATAGTAACTTAGTTACTTTTAAAATTTAATTTAATAAAAAAAAAGAAAATATTATGAAAAAAAAAACTATTATTGCTAATTGGAAATTGAACGGCAATAAAACAATGATTACTGACTTTTTATTGAATTTACACAAACATTTAACATTAGAAGAGCTTCATTTATTAAATATTGTAATTGCATTTCCAAATATTTATTTAAATTTTGCTGCAAATATTTTATCTGATTTAGGTTTAAATATTTCTCTGTGTGCTCAAGATGTAAGTTATCACTCAATTGGTTCTTTTACTGGAGAAACTTCAGTACATATGTTAAAAGAAAATCAAGTGAAATATGTTATTGTCGGCCATTCTGAACGTCGATTATATCATAATGAAACTGATTTAGTTATTTTAAAAAAATTCATAAAAATTAAAGATGCAAATTTAATTCCAATATTATGTATTGGAGAAACATTAAAAGATAAACAAAACCAAAAAACAAATACAATTTTGCAAAATCAATTAGAAAAATTAATAAAAAAATTTGGAAATACAATATTGAATAATTCAATTATTGCATATGAACCAATCTGGGCTATTGGATCAGGACAATCTGCTCAAATAGAAGAAATATGTCAAGTTCATAATTTTATTAAAAAGTATATTACTTCATTTAACGAAGTAACGAATAATAGTACAATATTAAATAATTTTGCAATACATTATGGAGGTTCAGTAAATGAAAAAAATATTGATATTTTTATGAATAAAAATAATATTGACGGAGTATTAGTAGGTAATGCATCCCTAATGAGTGGTTCATTTATTAAAATTATTAAAAAATTTGCAAAAAAACAACATTAATTTGAAACTATTAAAATAAAAATTTTTTGTTACTAACAATAGTATCTTTATGTAAATAAAATTATTTAATAATTTTTTATTAAATTAACATAGAGATACATTAAAAATTTTTTATTAAAATAAATCGTTTGCAACATTTAACCATGTATATTTAAAATTTCTCTTTAAATCGTTTAAAGCAGTTTTAATATTATAATGCACTAATTCTTCATTTTTAATTCCTATACAATCTTTTTTATAATTTTTTAATAATAATTCTATAGAATAAGAACCCATTCTAGAAGCAAGTATTCTATCAAATGCAACAGGGCTACCTCCTCGTTGTAAATGACCTAAAATAGTGGCACGTGTTTCTTTTCCTGTTTTTTTTTCAATATATTTAGCAAGTTCAGATGTATTACATGTGAATTCTGTTGCAACTATAATTGCATGTTTTTTTCCTTTTTTTATGCCTAAATTTATAGCTTCTAATAATTCTTTTTTGTTATAAGGAATTTCTGGCAAAATAACAAATTCACATCCTCCAGCAATAGAAGCTGATAAAGTTAAATCTCCACAATTTCTTCCCATTACTTCTACTATAGTAATTCTTTGGTGAGAAGAAGATGTATCTCTTAATTTATCAATAGCCTGTACAATAGTTTCTAAAGCTGTACTATATCCAATAGTATAATCTGTTCCTGCAATATCATTATCGATCGTACTTGGGATACATATACAAGGAAAATTCATTTCGGTCAAACGTAATGCTCCAGAATAAGACCCATCACCACCTATAACAATTAAAGCTTCTATATTTTTTTTTTTCATATTTTTAATTGATTGCATTCTAAATTTTTTTTCTAAAAAATTCGGAAATCTTGCTGAACCTAAAAAAGTCCCTCCTTTATTTATTACATCAGAAACACTATATCGATCTAATAATACCATTTTATTATGATATAATCCTAAATATCCATCATAAATACCGTATATGGATAATCCCTTTTTTATTCCATTTCTAACTACTCCTCGTATTGCTGCATTCATTCCAGGGGCATCTCCTCCACTGGTTAGCACACCTACTGTTTTAATCATTAGTTTATCGTTCCTTAAAAATTTATGTATTTTATTATTGTAACGAAATTATTTTTATTACAATAAATGATATTGTATCGGTTCATACGAAGAATTAAATTCATATACTATTGGAGATCCAGTATTAATTTCAATTTTTTCAATATCTTCATCATTAATGTTGGATAAATATTTTATTAATGATCTTAAAGAATTTCCATGTGCAACAATTAATATATTTTTGTTTTCTTTAATCTTAGGAAAAATTGAATCGTTCCAGCATGCAATAACCCTGTGCATTGTATCTTTTAAGTTTTCCGATGTAGGTAAAGATTCTGGATCTATACTGGAATATCGGCGATTTTTTCCTGGAAAATGTATACTATCTTTTGATAGTTGAGGAGGTTTAATAGTAAAACTACGACGCCATTGATGTAATTGTAAACTTCCATATTTTGCTTCTACTTCTTTTTTATTTAATCCTTCTAACTTACCATAATGTCTTTCATTCAATCTCCAATCATTTATAATTGGAATCCAAGAATGATCAATATTTTTTAGTATAATCCATAAGCTATGTATAGCTCTTTTCAAATATGAAGTATAACTATAATCGAATTTAAAACCATTTTGTGATAGTAAAATTCCTGCTTTTAATGCTTCTTCCTCTCCTTTAATAGATAAATCAATATCTCGCCATCCAGTAAACTGGTTACTTTGATTCCATAAACTTTCACCATGTCTAATTAATATCAGATTGCGGTTATTCATTGTACTTTTCCTTAAATAATTAATAACTAATAAAATAAAAACATATATTTAAAAAAACCATAATAGTATTATATTATAATAAATATTTATAATGAACAATACATCGATTAATAAAATAAATAAAAAAACATTTTATTTTTAATATTTTAATAAATAATTTTATTTTTGTGAAAATAAAATCTTATATAAAAAAATAATAAGAATTAAATTAACGAATGTTATTTATACTTTAATTATATTAATAAAATAATTTAATTAATTTTAAATAATGTGTAAGAAAAAAAATTTTATATATCAAAATATTATTATTATTTTTATAGATAATTATTTATCACTCTACTAATAATTTATTTCGTTTATAGATAAAATATGTTGGTATGATATATAAATTATTACCAACATATCAAATAAATTTTATTCAATTAAATTCAACAAAATAATTTAAAATTAAATATTTATTATTATTCTAGAATAATCTTCTATTATATTTTTAAACATTTTTAAAAAACTAATTGCATCTTTTCCATCTACAATTCTATGGTCGTAAGTTAATGCTGCATACATCATAGGCATTATTTTAATTTCATTGTCGATGACTACTGCTCGATTTTGTATTGCATGAATTCCTAATATTGCAGATTGGGGGGGGTTAATAATAGGAGTAGAGAATAAAGATCCAAATACACCTCCATTACTAATAGTAATATTTCCTCCTATTAAATCTTTAATTTTTAATTTACCTACATTAGCTTTATCTGCGAAATTTTTAATTTTATTTTCAATCATATACATACTTAATTTATCAGTACTTTTTAAAACTGGAGTAACTAACCCTGATGTAGTAGCAATAGCAATGCTTATATCAAAATATTTATAATAAATAATATCACTTCCATCAATAGATGCGTTTATTTCTGGAAAATTTTTTAAACATTCTGTAATAGCTTTAACATAAAAAGACATAAATCCAAGTTTTATTGAATATTTTTTTTGAAATTGAATATTATATTTTTTTCTTAATTTTATTATATGACTCATATTTATTTCTTGAAATGTTGTCAACATAACTGCATTATGTACACTTTGTAATAATCTTTCACAAATTTTTTGACGCATGGAAGACATTTTTTTTCTTTGATACATTTCATCAGATCTAAAATTATTATCTTGTTTTATTGTATTTGTTTTAATATTATTAATATTATGAATTTTTTGATGTAATTGATTTCTAATATATTTTTCTATAATTGCGCTATTAATTTTATTAAATCTGTATTCTTTATTAATTTTGTTTAAATCGAGATCATAGGTTTGTATTAATCTTCGTGCACTTGGTGTAAGATTTATATCTTGTTGGTTGTTTTTAACTATTAAATTATCATTTTTTTTTATAATTTCTTTCTTTATTTCATTAGAAATATTAATACTCATATAACCCAATATTTCATTTGAAGTTACTTGATCTCCTTCTTTTTTTAAAATTTTTAATAAAATACCATGATTAGAAGCTGGAATTTCTAAAATAACTTTATCAGTTTCTAAATCTAATAAAACCTCATTATATTTTACTGCATCTCCAACTTGTTTATACCATTTAGAAATAGTCCCATTAATCACAGATTCTGGTAAAATGGGGCAACAAATTGATAATTGATTATTCATGTAATAACCCTTTACTTAAATTATATTCATTGATTTTTTTAAAATAATCGATTGTTCTACATCGTGAACATGAAAATATCCTGTGGCAGTACTAGCTGACTCTGGTCGTCCAATATATTTAATTTTAATATTGTTTTGTGTATTTAAATTACAAATTATTTTTTTTAAAATATGATATATATAATTCCATGCGCCTTGATTTTTTGGTTCTTCTTGACACCATACTAATTCTTTTAAAAAAAAATATTTTTCAACTATTTTTTTTACTTTAGTTATAGGAAAAGGATACAATCTTTCAATTCTAATAATAGATATATTATTACAATTGTATTTTTTTTTAAAATTCAATAAATCATAAAAAATTTTTCCTGCGCAAAAAATAATACGATAAATTTTATTATAATTATCAACGTCATTATCTATGATAATATTTAAAAATTTACTATTTGATAAATCATCTATACTTGAATAAGTTAGAGGATTTCTTAACATAGATTTTGGAGTAAAAATAATACGGGGAATAATTTTTTCTCTAAATATTTGAGAATAAATTAAATGAAAAATTTGAGATGCAGTAGTTGGAATACATAATTCTATGTTATTATTAGCGCATAATTGTAAAAATCTTTCTATTCGAGCAGAAGAATGTTCTGGTCCTTGCCCTTCATATCCATGAGGTAGTAACATAATTAAATTACTATTTTCACCCCATTTTGCATTACCACTAACAATAAATTGATCAATAATATTTTGAGCACCGTTTGTAAAATCTCCAAATTGAGCTTCCCAAATATTTAATGTATGTAATTGATTTGAACTATAACCATATTCAAAACCAAGAACTGATTCTTCAGATAAAACGGAATTATAAGAAAAAAATCTACTTTTTAAATTATTAATATTTTTTAAAGGGGTATAAACTTTTCCAGTTTTTTGATCATGAATATTAATATGTCTATGAAAAAATGTACCACGATTTACGTCTTGACCTGATAATCTACAAGAAATACCTTCGTTTAATACAGCAGCATAAGCTAAATTTTCAGCTGATGACCAATCTATAAGATTGTTTTGTTTTAATAGAGATATTTTTTTTTTAAAAATATTATTTACTAAAGGGTGCATATTGATATTCATAGGAATATGATTAATAATATTAAATAGTTTTGTTAAATTTTTTAAAGATAATTTTTTTGTAATTTTATTTTCAATAAATACATTATGCTTTCTTTTTTTTAATATCGAAATATTTTGTTCATTAATAATGCTTTTTTGTATTTTTTGAAGATAATTATTTTTTTTTACATTAAAAAAATTTTTTGAAATAATATTTTCAGAAATTAATTGATTATTATATATAACACTAATAGATGGATGATTATTAATTATTTGATACATTAACGGTTGTGTAATACGAGGTTCATCAGTTTCATTATGCCCATTTCTTCGATATGAAAATAAATCTATAAAAATGTCTTTTTTAAATTGCATTCTATATTTCACTGCGAATTGTATTGCAAACATTGCTGATTCCACAGAATCAGCATTAACATGCAGAACTGGGGTATTGATCATTTTAGCAATATCAGTACAGTACTGCGTTGATCTAAGTTCGTCAATATTAGAAGTAGTGAATCCTATTTGATTATTAATAATTATATGAATTATACCACCAACACTAAAAGATTTGGTTTGAGACATATTTAAAGATTCTTGAACTACACCTTGACCAGTAATTGAAGCATCTCCATGAATAATTATTGGAATAATATTATTAGTATTCATATTTTTGTCTTTATCTAAATAAGATCTTACAGTTCCTAATAATACTGGATAAATTAGTTCTAAATGAGAAGGATTATATTTTAAAGATACGTTTAATTCATTACCGTTATCTAATTGAATAATACGTTCATAACCTAAATGATATTTTACATCTCCTCCTTTTTTATTAATACATGCCTTACCTTTAAATTCTTGTATAATAGTGGATATATTTTTTTTTAAAACATTTGCTAAAACATTTAATCTCCCTCGATGTGCCATTCCTAAAATAATTCTTTTGGAATCTATATTTTTTGAAAAACTAATAATATATTTTAAAATAGGAACTAACACTTCACATCCTTCTAAGGAAAATCGTTTTGAACCTGGAAATTGTGAGTTTAAATATTGTTCAAATGTTGCAGCATAAATAATTTCTTTTAAAAATTTTTTTTTCTCCGATTCGGTAAAAAAATCTTTTATTATAATATTTTCGAAATTATTTTGTATCCATTTAATTTCTTCATCATTGTCTAAATGACTGAATTCTATACCTATATATGAACAATATGTTTCTTTTAAAATTTTAAATACTGTATTTAAAGAGCGATATTTTTTTATATAATTAGGAATATTTTTTTCTGATTTGATATTATTATATTTAATAAAATAATCATTGCTTTCACATAAGTTAGGAATTTTATTCATATTCTTATATAAAGGATTTATTTGAGCATATTTATGACCATTTTTTCTAAAAAAATTAATCATTGCAGATAATTTAATTAAATTAATTTCCTGATTGTAATCTACATTACAGTATTCTGTATTTTTGTAGTTTAATTGATTATTATTTTTCTTATGTTCTTTTTCTATATTAAATTCTAATAATGAATCGTTATAATAACGTTCTATATATTTTAAATTATTTAAACACAACCAAGAGGATTGCATTAAATAACTAATTTTTTTATAATTCATAATTTTCTCTTCATTTAAAAATATTAAAAAAATTAATATAAATATATTTATTAAAATAATTTATTTTGATAGTTATATTTTTATTTGTAAAATAAAGACACTATTAAAAATATATTATTTCAAAAATTTTATTAGATTGGATTAAATATATTAATAAATTTAATATTAAGATTATAATTTTTTTGCAACCATAATCCTAATTCTTGTATTCCAAAGCATTCCGTTGCATGATGACCTGCAGAAAAAAAATGTATATTATTTTCGTAAGCAAAATGAAATGTTTCTTCAGATACCTCACCTGTAATAAAAGCATCTATACCGTAATCTACTGCTTGGTAAATAAAACTTTGACCTTTACCTGAACACCATGCAATTTTTTTAATTTTTTGATTAGTTTTGCTTGGAAGATACAAAGGTATTCTATTAAACTTTAAAGTAATTTGTTTAACTAAATCATTTCCATACATAGGTGTACAAAAATTTCCCCACATTACAAATGTAGTAATGTTACCGCATATTTGTATATTTAATTCATAAGCTATTCTTGCATTATTACCTAAAGTTTTATGCGCATCTAATGGAAGATGCCAGCTATATAAATTTATATCATTCAATAAAATTGTTTTCAATCTATTACGTTTTATCCCCCTAATAGTTTTATTTTCATTATCCCAAAAATATCCATGATGTACTATGATAGCATCATAATGATCTATTACTGCAATATCTAATAATTTTTGACAGGCCGTTACCCCACATAAAATTTTGTGTATTTTAGATTTTCCCTCTACTTGCAAACCATTGGGAATAGAATCCTGAAACAAATGTGTATTAAGTTTTTTATTAATAATATTTTCTAATAATAAATTATTCATGATAAAACCTTTTTGACGTTTTTTTTAAAATAAATTTAATACTTTACTTTATTGAAAAATAAGGTTATTTTTTTTTTAATCGAACTAATTTCAATTATAGGAATAGGATATTTTAATTGGTTAAAGAGATTTTGATTCCATTCATATGGATTATGTATTTTTTTTTCTGCAATATTTTTCAGTTCAGGAACATACTTTTTTATAAATATTCCTTTCGGATCAATTTTTTTTGATTGTAAAATAGGGTTGAAATGTCTTATATAGGAAACATTATCAGTTCCAACAGAAGCGCACCATTGCCATCCTCCATTATTTAATGCAAAATCACCATCTATAAGTTGAGACATAAAATATTGCTCTCCTTTTCTCCAATCAATAAATAAATTTTTTATTAAGAAATTTGCTGTTAACATTCTTAATCTATTATGCATCCAACCTGTTGTGTTTAATTGACGCATACCTGCATCAATTATAGGAAAACCAGTTTTTCCTTGTTTCCAAGCTTGGAAATATTTCATATTATTATTCCATTTTATTTTTTTTTCCCAATCTCTTAAAGCTAAACCTTTACTTAATAATGGATATCCTGCAATTAAATTTTTATAAAATTCTCTCCAAATAATTTCATTAATCCATGTAAAACAATCTGAATTAGGATTTAACCAATTAAAAAATATATTCCGAATTTTAAATAAACATTGTTTTGATGTAATAATTCCTAAAGAAAGATATGGAGATAACATGCTTGTGGATATCATAAAAGGAAAATTTCTTTCATAAGAGTAACTACTTATTTTTTTTTCACAAAAATTTTTTAATTTATTTAAAGCATACTTTTCCCCAATTTTAAAAAAAATATTTTTAAATTTATTATTTTTATATTTAAATAAATTATTATCATCTTCATTTATAAATGAATAGGGTCTAATATCAGGAGAAGGAAAACAATAAATTTCATTATATAATAATTTACTTATGATTTTTTTTTTAAAATGAAAAAAACTTTTATAGGTATTATTTTTTTTATTAACAATAGTATTAATAGGATAGATTAGATTACCATCAAAGTTTTTTACGGTTATATTTTTTTTTAAAAGTTTTTCATTTGCATAAAAATCTCTTTTTTTTTCATTAAATTCATATTCATTATTATAAAATATACATCTAGCTTTATATTTAATACTAAATTGAATTAAATGTTTAACAGAATTATAATAATCCTGTCCATTAATTATATATAAAGGAATATTTAATTTAGATAATGTTTTTTTTAAATCCATAACAGAACATAAAATAAAATCTATTTTTTTATCTGATAAATAATGGATTTTCCATTGTAATCGGGTAATAAAAAAAACACCTATAACTATAGCATTTGAATTATTGCATGCATGAAATAATGCTGCATTATCATAGGTACGTAAATCATTTCTAAACCATACTATATTGGTATGCATAATGTATTCCTTATTTCTATTTTATTTTATTTTTAATAAATAAAATTTTTATATTTTTATATATGACATATAATAGATTTTATCTATAAACGTAAATAAATTTTTAATTTTATAAAAATAAATATTAATCTAATATATTTTATATATAAGGGAAAAAATGAAAAATATAGGTATTTTTTTTGGTAGTGACACAGGTAATACTGAAAATATAGCTGCAATAATTAAAAATTATTTAAAAAAAGATAATATTATAGTTCAAGATATTGAAGATACAAAAATAGAAGATATGGAAAAATTTGATAATATTATTTTAGGCATACCAACTTGGTATTATGGAGAAGTTCAATGTGATTGGAATGATTTTATTCCGAATTTAAAAAAAATAAATTTTAAAAGAAAAAAAATTGCAATATTCGGATGTGGCGATCAAGAAGATTATTCCGAATATTTCTGCGATGCAATGTACTATATATATAATATTATAAAAAAAAATGGGGGTGATTGTATTGGACAATGGCCAACTGAGGGTTATGATTTTAAATCATCTAAATCACTAATTAATAAAAAATATTTTTTAGGTTTAGTTATAGATGAAGATCGTCAACCTGATCAAACATTAGCAAGAATAAAAAAATGGATAAAAAATATTATTCACGAATTCAATTAAAATTAATCAATACTGTTTAAATATAATGTATAATATTTAATATATTTAAGGATATTATTAAAACAGTAATTAAAAAATAATTTACTTTTTTACTGTTTTAATAATGTATTAATTTAAATTACAGGTATGATCAAACTAATCATAAAAAAATTTTTTTAGTTAAAATTTGCTACTAATCGCACTAAATCTAAAACCTTTTTAGAATATCCTGATTCATTATCATACCAAGATACAAGTTTTGTAAAATTTTTATTTAAAGATAAACCTGCTTGTGCATCAAAAATTGAAGTCAAAGTATTACCATTAAAATCGCTAGATACCACCTCTTCATCAACATAGCCAATAATATTTTTCATTTGATTTTCAGAATATTCTTTAATTAAATGACATATTTCTTTATAACTAGTAGATTTTTCATATCTTACTGTAAGATCAACAACAGAAACATTAGCAGTAGGAACTCTAAAAGCAATTCCTGTAAGTTTTCCTTGTAATTCAGGTATAACCATACCGACTGCTTTAGCTGCACCAGTTGATGAAGGAATGATATTTTGCATAGCTCCTCGACCGCCTCTCCAATCTTTTTGAGATGGACCATCAACTACTTTTTGAGTAGCTGTTGTTGCATGAACAGTAGTCATTAACCCTTCAACAATATTAAAATGCGTATGTATAATTTTAGCTAAGGGAGCTAAACAATTTGTTGTACAAGATGCATTAGAAACAATTTTTTCACCTTTATATCTATCAAAATTTACTCCTTTTACATACATAGGAGTATCGTCTTTAGAAGGTCCTGTTAATACTACTTTTTTTGCACCTGCTAATAAATGATTATTAGTTGCTTCTTTCGTTAAAAATAAACCCGTTGCTTCAACAACGACATCTACTTCTACTGATTTCCAATTAATTTTTGATATATCAGATTCTGAAAAAATACGGATTTTTTTTTCGTTAACAATCAAATAATTCTCTTCAGTTTGTATTTTTTCTTGAAATATTCCATGTGTAGAATCATATTTTAATAAATAAGCAATATAATCAATTTTTAATAAATCATTTATTGCTACTATTTCTATATCAGAATATTGTTGAGCTAATCTAAAAACCATTCTTCCAATTCTTCCAAATCCGTTAATTCCAACTCTTATTGCCATATGTTCTATCCTATATAAAAAAATTACTATGGTATTATAAAAAATATAAATTATTTTTTTTATAATAATTATTTTATCTATTTTATATCTTAATGAAAATTAATAATCAAAAAAATTTGTTATATACAAATATATAAATCATGTGATTTAACAATAAAAAAATTGTTATTTTTTATATAAAAAAATAAAAAAATTAATTTACAAAGAATATTATATTGAAATAAAATGCATTACGTATATAAAACAGCACTAATTCACATAATATTTTAAAGTATAATGTAACAATTAATTAAAATCTTATCAAATTAATTAAGATTTGTATCTACTCTATATTACTGTGATTCATAATTTTATTTTATATTAGTTTATTAACATTATATAAAGTTAATTATTTCAATATTAAAAATTATTATAATTTTATTTTTTTAATAAAAAATTTTACATATTATATATCAATCAATTTTATTGATACATTATTTTATAAAAAAAATTAATGTTGTAAACATGATTTATTTAATAATAAACATAAAAAATAATTGAATTATTATAATTTTTTTATATTACTATAAAAAAATAAATATATTTTCTAAAAAATAGAAAAAAATATATATCACTTTAATAAAATACAAATTTTTTTGTATAAAATAATTTATTTTAAATATTTGACATAAATTATAAAAAAATTATTATGATAAATAATAATATTTCAATTTATTGCATGTGAATATTAAAGTTAATTGTTTTTTATTAAATTATAAATAAAATTTGTCTATTAAAATAATTAATATATTTATATCAAATGAAAATATCCATAAATTTATTAAAAAATAATAAAAATATAAATAAAATGAATGAAAAAAATATTATAAATAACACATATGAAATAAAAAAAAACGATTTTTTAGTACACATAGAACATGGAATTGGCAAATATAAAGGATTAAAAAAAATAAATATTAATAACATTAAAAATGAATATTTAATTATAGAATATGCCAATAAAGTTAAATTATTTGTTCCAATATACTATATGCATTTAGTTCAAAAATATTCATTTAATAAACATATTACTCCAATTATTCATAATTTAGGAAACAATAATTGGAGCCAAGAATATAAAAAAATTACTGAAAAAATACATGATTCTGCAATTTTATTACTTCGTACTTATGCTAATAGAGCTGCATCTACTGGTTTTTCTTTTAAGAATAATTTAAATGAATATGATAAATTTATAAAAGATTGTCCATTTAAAACTACAAAAAATCAAGATAATGTAATTTTATCTGTTTTAAGTGACATGAAAAAAATCATACCAATGGATCGAATAATTTGTGGAGATGTAGGCGTTGGAAAAACAGAAATTGCTATTCGAGCAGCGTTTGTGTCACTTTTAAATAAAAAACAAGTAGCTATTTTAGTACCTACCACTTTGTTAGCGCAACAACATTTTCATAATTTTAAAATAAGATTCAAAAAATTTAAATATAAAATTGAATATTTATCAAGATTCAAAACAAAAGAAGAAGAAAAAAAAATATTGTTAGAAACAAAAAAAGGAATTATACATTTATTAATTGGAACGCATAAAATTTTATTAAAAAAAGTACAATGGAACAACTTAGGATTATTAATTATTGACGAAGAACATCGTTTTGGTGTTATGCATAAAGAGTATATAAAAAAAAACAATCACAATATAGATATATTAACATTAACAGCTACACCTATACCAAGAACATTAAACATGGCAATATGTGGAATACGTGATTTATCAATTATTAATACTCCTCCAGATAACCGATTACCTATAAAAACATTTGTCAAAGAATACAATTTACAATTAATTAAAAAAGTTATATCAAAAGAAATATCGCGAGGAGGTCAAGTATATTATGTTTTTAATAAAGTAAAAAAAATAAAAAAAATAGTAAAAAAACTGTCTGATCTACTCCCTAATATTAGAATATATATAGGACATGGTCAAATGAAAGCAGCAGAATTAAAAACGATTATGTGTAATTTTTATAAAAAAAAATTTGACGTATTAGTAAGTACTACTATTATTGAAACAGGAATTGATATGCCTAACGTTAATTCAATTATCATTGAGGAAGCTGATCAATTTGGATTGTCACAACTACATCAACTAAGAGGTCGTGTAGGAAGATCGAATTGTCAAGCATACGCTTGGTTATTAATTAAAAATTTAAAAAATATTAATGCAAATGCTATAAAAAGACTATCTGCTATTACTTCTATGCAAAATTTAGGATCTGGTTTTTTATTATCTCATCATGATTTAGAAATACGAGGAATTGGAGAATTATTAGGAGAAGATCAAAGTGGGCATATTAATGCTATCGGCATTAATTTATATACAAAATTGTTAAATGAAGCAATACAAATAATCAAAAACAACAATAATTTATGTATTGCAAATGCGTTGCAATTACCACCAAAAATTGAATTAAATGTAGTAGCAATTATTCCTAGTAATTATATTAAAGAAACATATATTAGAGTTTCTTTATATAATAAACTTGCTAATACAAATGAAATAGAAGAATTAGAGCAAACACAAAAAGAATTATTACTAAATTTTGGTAAACTTCCTAATTCTACACATAATTTAATACTAATCAATAAAATTAGAATTATGTCAAAAATGCTAGGAATACAAAAAATTAAATCAACAAAAAAAGGAGGTGAAATTATTATTAGTGAAAAAAATTCAATTAAATTAGAAGTACTATTTCCGATAGTAGAAAAAAATGTTACAGTATGGAAAATAAAAAACAAAAATAGTATACAATACTCCCATTTAATTAATGATAATTTAATTAGAATACGATGGCTATTAAACTTTATTAGCGAAATATTTGAATATTCATTACATTAAGAATTACTTTTTTAAAAAATTTTTTTATTTTATTAAATATCAATAAATATGTTAAAAAATTAGGAATTTTTATGTCTATATATATATATATTGCAACACCGGATAGTTATAGTATTCAAGTTTTTCAATTTAAAAAAAACAATAAACACTTGCAATTAGTACAAGAAGTTTCAATTCAAGGAGAACCTCAACCAATTTATATATTAGAAAGTAAAAAATTATTATATGTTGGCATTAGACCTAATAATCGTATTAATACTTACGCAGTACAAAACAACGGAAATTTAAAAAAATTAAGTTCAATAAAATTAAGTTATCCAATCAATCATATATCTATTGATATTAATAAAAATTTATTATTTTGTAGTTCATATCATGGTAATTTAATGTATTTAATTAAATTAGATAATACAGGTATTCCTAAAAAAATTATATTTACTATAAACAATATTTTAGGTTGTCATTTTTCTCATATAGATATACAAAATAAACTAATTTATTCTACTGCATTAAAAGAAGATAAAATTTATATTCATAAATTATGTAAATTACAAAATAATTTTGAAATAAATTTTCAAAATTATTTACAATTAAGTAATAAATCAGGACCACGACATTTAACTTTTCATCATAATAAAAAATATTTATATAGTATTAATGAACTAAATAGTACCATTGATGTATTAAAAATTAATACAAATAATAAATTAAAAATTATTCAAAATATTAGTATGATGCCTTTAGAATATGAAGGAAAACATTGGGCATCCGACATTACAATAACAAATTGTAGCAATTTCTTATATACAATAGATCGTATTGCTAATATAGTAACATTATTTAAAATTCATCCAATTTTATCTACATTAACAATGATTCATAATTATGTTACAGAATGTCAACCACGATCATTTCACATAGATAAATATGGACAACATTTATATATAGTTGGGCAAAAATCTAATTCATTATCTATTTATAAAATAGATCCAAATAATGGAGAATTAAACTTTCTAATAGATACACAAACAGGCAAAAATCCATTATGGATTACTACTATGTAAATAGTACAATATATTATTTATTTTCAAAAAAAATATCATAATCTAAAGATAAATGAATAATATGTACTAATTTTTTTATTTCTTTATGAGAAATAATAAAAGCTGGAACTAAGTAAATTAGATTTTTAAAAGGTCTAATCCACACTCCTTTTTCAACAAAAAATCGTTGAATTAATGTTAATTGAATAAAATGAGTACATTCTACTACTCCTATTGCTCCTAATACACGAACTTCTCGTACTCTTCGATGATTTTTTAAAAAAGAAAGATAATATTTTAATTGTTTTTCTATAGTAATTATTTGATTTTTCCAATTAGAATCTTGAATAATATTAATACTTTCTACAGCTACAGAACAAGATAAAGGATTACCCATAAAAGTAGGTCCATGCATAAAACAACGAGATTTTCCGTTACTAATTGTTTCTGCTATATTTCTAGTAGTTAATGTAGCTGATAAAGTTAACATACCTCCTGTTAATGCTTTTCCTATACATAAAATATCAGGTTGAATATTTGCATATTCATGAGCAAAAAATTTTCCTGTACGACAAAATCCTGTTGCGATTTCATCAATAATTAACGGAATTTGATATAAAATAGATAAATTTTTTACCTCTTTTAGATAATTTGGATGGTAAAATTTCATACCACCAACACCTTGTACTATAGGTTCTATTATTATAGCAATAATATCAGAATAATGATCACTAATTAATTTTTTAAATGAATTAACATCGTTTTTATCCCATTTTTCAAAAAAATTAATTTTAGGAGCATTAGCAAATAAATTCTTTATTAAAATGTTGTCATAATATATATTATGAAAAGAGTTATCAGGATCAGATACTGACATAGCAAAAAAAGTATCTCCATGATAACCCCCTTTAATTGTTAGAAAAAATTTCTTTTTTTTTCCTAGCGCTTGCCAATATTGTATTGCCATTTTCATGGCAACTTCAATAGATACAGAACCAGAATCAGAAAGAAAAACACATTCTAAATTAGATTTCGAAGCTATTTGTACTAATTTTCTACATAAATTTATTGCTGGTTTATGAGTAATACCTCCAAACATTACATGTGATACTTTATTTATTTGTTTCCTTAATGCTCTATTCAATCGGGGGTGATTATATCCATGTATCACCGACCACCATGATGACATACCATCAATAAGTTTTTTTTTATTACTTAAGGTTAAATAAATACCTTTAGCATATATCACTGGATAACAAGCAATTGGTTTTGAAATAGAAGAATACGGATGCCAAATATGCTGTTGATCAAAAATTAAATCTAATTTATTCATATATTTTAATTTTATTTATAGAAAATAATAATATTTATTTATATTAATTATACTAAAAAAAATGGAATAAAAAAATGAAAAATTATTGGACTTTAGAAAAAACAAATAGTTTATTTGATAAACCATTTTTAGAACTGATTTTCGAAGCTCAAAATATACATAGAAAATATTTTAATCCATTACAAATGCAAATTAGCACACTATTATCAATAAAGACAGGAGGATGTCCGGAAGATTGTAAATATTGCCCACAAAGTGCTAGATATCAAAAAAAAATGCAAAAAAATGATACTAATCTATTAGATATGCAAACAATAATAAAAGCAGCTGAGAAAGCTAAATTATCTGGCGCAGATCGATTCTGCATGGGAGCTGCATGGAAACACCCCAAAAAAAAAGATATGCCGTTTTTAATTAAAATTATTAAAAAAATAAAGCAAATGGGATTAGAAACATGTATGACTTTAGGTAGTTTAGATAAAGATCAATCTGAACAACTAGCAAAAGCTGGATTAGACTTTTATAACCATAATTTAGATACATCTCCTAATTTTTACAAAAAAATTATTACTACTAGAACATATCAAGATAGATTAAATACTTTAAATCAAGTACGAAATGCTGGAATAAAAGTTTGTTCTGGAGGTATTTTAGGTTTAGGAGAAACAGTTACAGATAGAAAAGAATTATTAATGCAATTAGCTAATCTTAATCAACATCCTGAAAGCGTTCCTATTAATATGCTAGTTAAAACTCCAGGTATGCCATTAGAAGATACAGAAGAAATAAACACTTTTGATTTTATTAAAACTATTGCAGCTGCTCGCATTATGATGCCTAAGTCATACATTCGATTATCAGCAGGAAGAAATAAATTAACAGCAGAAGCACAGGTTATGTGTTTTATGGCAGGAGTTAATTCTGTTTTTTATGGATGCAAGTTATTAACAACTAAAAATGTAGAAGAATCTGAAGATAGAGAATTATTTAAAAAAGTTGGAATAATTACTAATCATAATATTAATAAAAATTTAATTAATAAAACTATAAATAAAAATTATCATTCACAACATTACGATGCTACACAAAACAATATTTAATTAGTTCTTAATAAATATATTAATATATTTTAAAAAATGTTATGTACTGTATAAGTAGTACACAATATACAGTACATATTTAATGTATATTAATAACAAAGTATATTACATATATAAATATTTAATTTAAAATAACTACACATGAAATAAAAATATATGAAACATAATTGGTTTATTACTGGTACTGATACAAATGTAGGAAAAACAATATTTTCTAATATTTTACTTAAAATTGGTAAAAATAAAGGATATAAAACTATTGGATATAAACCTATTTCTTCTTATGCAAGTAATAATACTATAAACCATACAGACATTGAAATTTTAAAAAAAAATAGTATGGTTTCATTTCCAAATGAGATTATTAATCCTTTTAATTTTAATGAATCAGCTCCTCCTCATTTTATTAGTAAGAGAATAAAAAAACATATTGATCCAAATATAATTTCAAAAAATTTAGATATTTTAAGAAAAAAATCTAATTGGATAGTTATTGAAGGAGCTGGTGGTTGGCATACTCCAATATCTGATACTATATTGTATTCTGATTGGGTATATGAAAAAAAAATACCGGTTATTTTAGTAATAGGAATAAAATTAGGATGTATTAATCATGCTATTTTAACTAGCGAAGCGATAATAAATAAAAAATTAATTCTTTTTGGTTGGATATCTAATAATATTAATACAATAACAAGATACAATAAAGAATACTTATTTTATTTAAAAAAAAACATTAAAGCTCCATTTTTAGGTCATATACCTTTTTTAAATAAAAAAAATTCATTTCAATATAATGAAGTATTAAGTATTTTTGATAAATCAATTTTTTATCAAATACAATAATTTTTTTATGTATTTTCTGATTGTTATTTATATACACACAATAAATATTGCTATGTTATAATTAATTTAATAACATAGCGTATAAATTATATTTATTAATAGTTTTTAATTAAATATATACAGGATATTTTTTACATAATTGTAATACTTTATTTTTTATATCTAAAATACATTGTTTATTATTAATATTATGTAATAATTCTATTATCCATTCTGTAACAATAGAAGCTTCTATTTCTTTAAAACCTCTTCTGGTAATAGCAGGAGTACCGATTCGAATACCTGAAGTAATAAAAGGATTTTGTTTATCATGCGGAATACTATTTTTATTTACTGTAATATTAGCTAATTGTAATATATTTTCAGCTTCTTTACCGGTAATTTTATTTTTTTCTAGATTAATAACAAATAAATGATTATGAGTTCCATTTGATACAAGTGTAAAATTATTTTTTAAAAATAATTGGGACATTATTTTTGCATTTAATAATATTTGTTTTTGATATGAATAAAATTCTGAACTCATAGCTTCTTTAAAAGCTACAGCTTTGGCTGCAATTACATGCATTAATGGTCCCCCTTGAGATCCTGGAAAAACAGAAGAATTAATTTTTTTGTACAATTCATCATTGTTTTCATTAGATAAAATTATTCCTCCTCTCGGACCTGATAAAGTTTTATGTGTTGTAGTAGTTGCAACATGGGCGTAAGGAAAGGGGTTAGGATATAATTTTGCAGCAATCATTCCAGCTACATGAGAAATATCTGCAAACAAATATGCATTAATACTATCAGCAATATCACGCATTAATTCCCAATTACACAAACCAGAATAAGCAGAAAATCCTGCAATAATCATTTTTGGTTTTTTTTCATGTGCTATTTTTTCAATTTGTTTATAATCAATTTCACCTTTTTCATTTAATCCATAAAAAAATGATTTATATATTTTACCGGAAAAATTAACTGTAGAACCATGGGTCAAATGACCTCCATGGGATAAATTCATGCCTAAAATAGTGTCTCCTGGATTTAATAAAGCATTATATACTGCAAAGTTAGCTTGTGATCCCGAATGTGGTTGTACATTTGCATAATCAACATTAAATAATTTTTTTGCTCGACTAATAGCTATTTTTTCTATGATATCAATGTATTGACATCCTCCATAATATCTTTTTTCAGGATATCCTTCAGCATATTTATTAGTTAATATAGAACCTTGTAATTGTAAAACTAAATTACTTGCATAATTTTCTGATGCTATTAGTTCTATATGCTCTTCTTGTCTGATTGATTCTAAATTTAGTGCATTCCAAATATCTATATCGTAATTTCGTAAAGATTGATAATTTAAAATCAATGTTATACCCCTTAAATAGTATAAAAAATGAATTAAATGAATTATTAATACCTAGTTATAGATTTTAAATCAAAAATATATTTTTTAATAAACATTAATTAAATATTTTTTCATCTAAAAAGATTTATAAAACAAATTAATTTATTACAAAACAGTCTTAAGGTAACTTGTTAATTGTTCAATTGAAATTAATATTTGAGTATGACTAATTAAATTCTTAATAATTATTGCATTTTGTTCAAATTCTTTTTTTCCAATAATTAACATGAATTTTGTTAAACATTTGTTTGCGTTTTGTATTTTTTTAGTAAGTTTATTCTCTTTAAAATCTATTTTAACCTTTAATTTTGTAAATTCATTACGAATAATCTCAGCTATTTTAAAAGAATAAGCAATATATTTTTGATCTAAAAAAACAATAATAATATCTAAATTATCATTAGTATTAACAAAAATTTTAGATTGTTTAATCAAAAGATATAGTCTATCTAATCCTACAGCACAACCTAGAGCGGGAACATGACTTCCCCCTAATTGTTCTACTAAATTGTCATATCGCCCTCCTGCGCAAATTGCATTTTGTGATTGTTCTTTATGTATTTTCCATTCAAATACCATATTATTATAATAATCTAACCCTCTAATTAAATTTTTATTAACAATAAAAGGTATATTCATTAAATTTAATAATGAACATAGTTCCTGAAATTGAATTTTTGTATCATCATAAAGATAATCAAATAATTTAGGAGCATAATGGATAATTGATTGTATTAATGGTTTTTTACTATCTAATAATCTTAATGGATTATTAGATAGTGTTTTTTTCATTTCTTCATCAAATTTAGATTCGTATTTTTTAAAAAAATTTATTAATACTTTTTTAAAATTTTCTCTTTCTATACAAGATCCAATAGAATTAATTTCTAAATATATCAAGTTTTGAATTCCTAATTTTTTCCACCATTTATATGCAATAATTAGCAATTCTAATTCTATTGCAATACCTTTTAAACCAAATATTTCTATTCCTAATTGATAAAATTGACGATATCTTCCTTTTTGAGGTCTTTCACATCGAAACATTGGACCCAGATACCATATTTTATGCTCCAAAAAACGACTAAATAGATTATTTTGAAGAGCTGATCTAACACATCCTGCTGTACCTTCTGGTCTTAATGTTATTGACTTATTACCTTTATTATAAAAAGTATACATTTCTTTTTCTAAAATATCTGTTCCTATACCTATAGTTTTATAAAATAAATCAGTATATTCTATAATAGGTAACTTTATTTCTTTAATGGAATGTGTTTTTAAAACAGAAATGAGACAATCTTCTATTTTTCTAAATATTTCAGTTTCATCAGGTAAATAATCTCGCATACCTCGAATTGACTGTAATTTTGTATCCACTCTGTATCCTTATAATTATTTTTAAATTATTTATTCATAATATTTATTTGTTTTTTTATCAAAAATTATTTTTTTAATTATATTAAACGATACGCATCATTATAAGTACAATCTTATTAATAAAAATGATTACTTATATTATTTTTATTAATAAGATTAATAAATAATTTATCTATTTATTTTTTTGTATATATTAATCCAGATAGTTGTCCACACGCAGCTTGAATATCTTGACCTCTATTTTTTCTTATTGTAGAAAAAAAATTTTTTTTTAATAAAAAATTATGAAATGATTGTATTCGTATATTAGAACTACATGACAAAGATGAACCATGAAAATCGTTCCATGGAATTAAATTAATTTTACTTTTTATATTTGATAAAATATTAGTTAATTGATTAGCATGTTGTAGTGAATCATTTATGTTATGTAGTAATACATATTCAATAGTAATACCATTACGATTAGCTTTAGATTTCTTCATATAATTTTGAGCTGCTAAAAGTACCATTTGAATGTTGTATTTATTATTTATAGGCATAATCTGGCTTCTAATCATGTCGTTAGGAGCGTGTAATGAAATTGCTAAATTAACATCTACTTCATTAATTAATTGATTGATTGCTGGCACAATCCCAGAAGTTGACAAAGTAATCTTTTTTTTTGAAAAACCAAAACCTAAGGGGTGTAGCATTATTTTAATAGATTTAACAACATTGTTAAAATTTAATAAAGGCTCCCCCATACCCATCAATACAATATTAGTAATAGGATGATAATTATTTTTTTTAATAATTTTTCTTGCTTGCCAAATTTGACCTATAATTTCTGAAACTTTTAAATTACGGTTAAAACCTTGTTTTCCTGTTAAACAAAAAACGCATTTTAAATTACACCCTGCTTGTGTTGATATACATAGAGTTGCTCTACTTTTTTCTGGTATATAAATAGTTTCTACTAATTGGTTATCAACTAAAACACTCCACTTTATTGAACCATCTAAAGATATCTGTTCTTTTACAAACTTAGGTGGTATAATCGAGACAATTTTACTTAAATTATAACGTAATTTTTTTTTTATATTATTCATGTCTAGCAAATTAATGCAATTATGATGATATATCCATTTCATAATCTGATCTGCTCGAAATGATTTTTCTTGAATAGATATAAAAAACTTTCTCATATTAATAACATCAAAATTAAATAAATTAATTTTTTTATCAATGATATTCATGTATTTTACTTCCATTTTTAAAATGTATAAAATATTTTTATTTTATTATACAAATATATATTTGTTTCAAAGGATTAATATCCTAATAATTAATTCTAATTATAATAAAAATATTTTTAGGAGAAAATTTAATGCATCCTATATTAAACATTGCTATCCGAATTGTTCGTAAAGTAGGTGCATTTATTCTTCAAGTTTATGATTCTCAATCATTTGCACATCATGACCAACAAAATACGATTAGTATTGTTAATACTGTAATTGTTAAATCAGAAAAAATTATGGTTGATATGATCAAAAAATTTTATCCTGATCATAAAATACTATCAACTTATAACATCAGAGAAAAATTTGAAAACAATAAGATATACTGGTTAATCAATCCGTTGAGTGGAAAAATAAATTTTAGTAAAAAAATTCCTTATTTTTGTACATCAATAAGCATTATTATTAACAAAAAAGTAGAAGCATCTGTAATATATGACCCCTTACAAAATGAATTATTTACATCAGTTAAAGGGCAAGGTTCAAAACTTAATGGATTTCGTACTCGTTGCATACAACCATATTCGATTAAAAATACAATTATTTCAATTAATAACAATTTCATTTATACTATTTGCACGAATAATATATATTCTGAATTTTTAAATCAAATGAATTTTGATGGAATTCAAATCAAATGTTTAGGATCTTTAACATTAAATTTAGCATATGTATCTGTCGGAAGGACAAGTGGTTTAATTTGTATTCAATCTCCTTTTTTAAAAATTTTGTCTGGAGAGTTACAAATTAGAGAATCTGGAGGATTAATTAACAATTTTAATAGTAATATGAATATTATACAAAATAATAAAGAAACTAACATGCTAGATATTGTAGTAGGAAGTTCAAAACTAATAAAGTATGTTTCTGAACAAATATCTAAAATAAAAAAATAAATATTTTTTTATTTTTAAAAACTTTTTCATATGAAAAAGTTTTTAAAACTTATAAAAAAATTTTAAAAAATATTAAAAGTCACTTATGTAATAAAAAATATTTCATATATTAATTTTATAATAAAAAAATAAATACTAAAAATAATATTTTTATTTAATATAATGTTAAAATTTTTAATCACAAAAAGCATATATTATATATAAAAATATCAATATATTTAAACCATAATGATTTAATATTTCGTTCTTGATTTTTGTTGGTTTTAATGGAGTGTTTGTCATAACAATTTCAATTTTTTTATTATAAATAAAAAGATAGGATACTAATTTTAATTTCAATAAAAAATATCCTGATTAAAAATTAGTATTATAAGTTATATAACTACATAATTTTACGTTAATTTAAATAATTTAATTATGTATTTTAATCTTATTAAAAATGAATAAAATGTAGAACATTTAATTTATTTTTAATTATAAACATATTTTTTATTAAAAAAAAGATTTTTATTATAAATTTATTAATTTTTAAATTTTTGTATAAAAAACTATACGTTTGTTTACAACTAAAACTAGGTTAAAAAAATTTATAGCTTTAAATAAATAATTATTTATTTAAATACATAAGTATATATAAATTAAATTATTAAAATGATTTAAAAATCTAAACTGTATTTAAAAAAAAATAAATTATGTAATAAAACAATAATTGATAAAATAAAGAAATTTATATAAAAAACTTTAAAATAAATACTTATTTGTTATTTATAATTCAAATTAATTATTTTATTTTTTTTAAACATTTAACAACAACTATTATCATATATAAATTATATGTTTTATATATATAAAAAATATTAATCAAAATAAATAGTTTATTAAAAATATTTTTTTATTAATTAAAATTATATAATTAAAAACTTAAATAATAAAATTCATAAATTTTTATAAAAAATTATCTTTATTAATATCATTGTTTTAACAAATTGTGTACTAAATACGTATTTTATTAGATAATTCTTTAAAATTGCCCGGATATAAACTATGAGGTAATGAAATAGATCCATATTGAATTCTAATCAATCGAGAAACTTGAATTTGTAAATAATTAAATAGTTTTCTTATTTCACGATTTTTTCCTTCATACAAAGAAACTTTGTACCATTTAAATGTCTTATTACTATTATGAATTTTAATTTCATTAAAGTGTAAAAAATTATTTTCAATAGTTAACCCCATACGCAACATATTAATTTTAAAAACGTTTATCTTTCCAAATAGTCGAGCTAAATACACTCGTTTAATATAGTTTTTAGGATGCATTAATTTATTAGCTGTTTGCCCACAGTTTGTAAAAATTATTAAACCACTGGTATTTAAATCTAATCTACCAACACTAATCCATTTTGTATTCGTTAATTTTGGTAAATTTTTAAAAATTGTAATACGGTTTAAAGGATCTTTTCTAGTTGATATTTCTCCGACAGGTTTATTATATATTAATATTCTTTTTTCTATTTTCTGTTTTTTTTTATTAAAGTTAATTTTTATTTTATTAATATACAATTCATGTATATTTTTAATGTCTATCTTTTCTCCTAAAATAATTTTTTTTTTATTAATAATAATATTATTGTTTTGTATTAATTGTTCAATTGATCTACGAGACCCATAACCTAACCTGGATAAAATTTTCTGTATTCGCTCTTCTGCCATATTATTAATCCATTTAATCAAAAAAAATAATTTATATTTATAAAAAAAATTTAAAAAAAAATAATAACTACATTATTTAATATAATCTAATCAATGCAGTTGTTTAAACTAAAAAAATTAATTCTTACTTTTTTTTAATTTTTTATTAGGTAAAATAGCTACAACCGAACCAAAAATGAAAAAAATAATGAGCAGTATTTCATATATATTAATATATTTTCGATACATAAAATGTTCTAAAATAATAACTATTATAGGAAATGTTAAAAAAACTGTTGATGCATAAAAAGAATTAATTTCTTTTTGTAAATAAAAATATGCAACTATTCCTAAAAATCCAGAACAGTAAGATAAAAATAAAATTGATTTTATAGAACTATAAGAAAAACAATATATACTAGGATGCTCAATACAAATTGATACAATTAATAAAGTTATTCCAGATAATAAAGATGGTAAAGCATTAAAAGTAATCACTGACAAATGATTTAATTTTTTTTTCCATAAATATACATAAATATATGAATGACATAAAGCAGCACATAATAATGCTATCCATCCTTTATATTTATAAAAATTATGCATTCCTAAATTAAAAACAGTAAAAAATAAAAAAGACACTATAACAATAAAAACACCCATGATTTGTACATTTTGTATTTTTTCTTTTTGTATATAACTACGATTAATTAACATTAAAACTGGAATATTAGAAAAAATCAAAGCACTTAATATATTATTAATATATTGTGCTGCATATATCATTAAAGCGAATGGAACTGAAAAATAAAAAAATGATATTAAAAACTGAAAAAATCTTTCTTTTTTTGGAAAAAGTAACGTAATATTATTAATATAAGCAATAACAATTAATAATGGAGATACTAATAAAAATCTTAAACTAGTTGCAAAAATAGGTGGAATTGTTTTCACTGCGATTTTCATAGCAATCCAATTTGCTCCTAAGGAAAACGAAACAAAAAAAAATAATATTATTATTATTAATTTCTTCACAATAAACCTTCTTTATTTAAAAAAAAATATTTTATTTAATTAAAATTATTTATTTATCTATTAAAAAATTCTTATAAATATTTTATTAATTTTAATGTTAATACGTAATTTATAATATAAAAATTGAAAATACTGATCTTTAATTTTAATTATTATATAAAAATAAATAAATAAAAAAATAATAAATATTTACTATATCAAAATTTTTAAATATAAGAAAAAATTAAAATGTAAAGTTATATAATTTTTTTAACAGGTGTCATTTATACATGAAAGATATTTTTAAAAAAATGTATTCTTATAAAGAGCTAAGCGAACAAGAAACATATAATCTTTTTAATCATATAATTTTTAAGAAAAAAAATAACATAGAATTAACAGCTTCACTGATTGCAATGAAAATGAGAGGAGAAAGGTATAATGAAATATTAGGAATAACACGTTTATTTTTAGAAAAATCTCGATTATTCCCCTCACCAAAATATAAATTTGCAGATATTGTAGGAACAGGAGGTGATAATTATAATGATATTAATATATCAACTATTAGTTCTTTTGTAGCATCTAGTTTAGGATTAAAAATTGCAAAACACTGTAATGTTAGCATTACTAGTAAATCTGGATCCTCTAATATTTTAAAAAAATTTAATATCAATTTAAATATATCGCCTAAAATATCTCGATTTTTTTTAGATAAATTTAATATTTGTTTTCTTTTTGCTCCTTTTTATCATCAAGGTTTTCGTCAAGCACATCCTATTAGAAAATTTTTAAACACAAGAACAATTTTTAATATACTAGGACCTTTAACGAACCCTGCCAAACCTCCATTTACTTTAATAGGTGTATATCACAAAAAATGGATTAATGTAATAATTAGAATATTAAAAGAATTAAAATATCAAAGAGCTATTGTATTATGTAGCAATAATACAGATGAAGTGACCTTATTTACAAAAACATACATTGCAGAATTAAAAAATAAGAAAATTAATTCATATGTTCTAGAACCACAACATTTTGGTTTGAACACGTTTAATTTTAATAACATAAACGAAGGGGGAAAACCAAAAAAAAATCATGAGATAATAACAAAATTACTACAAGGACAAGGATCTGAATTTCATGAACAAACAATTGCTGCAAACGTTGCATTAGTATTAAAAATATTTGGTCATGAAAATTTAAAAGAAAATGCTCAAAATGCATTAAAAATAATTAGAAGTGGAATAGTTTATAAAAAAATTATTAAAATTGCACAATTAGGAAAAGCATGAATACTACAATTTTAGAAAAAATAGTCCAATCTAAAATAGAGTGGATTAAAAAAAGAAAGAAAAAACAACCATTAAATTCCATAAAACATAGTATTTATACAAGTAACCACAGTTTTAAAAAAACTTTAATTTCTCAAAAACCATTTCTAATTTTAGAAATAAAAAAATCTTCTCCATCTTTAGGTAAAATAGTAAATAATTTTGATATTTATACTATTTCTAGAATATATAAAAAATATGCAACATGTGTATCAGTATTAACTGATGAAGTTTTTTTTTCAGGAAAATTTGAATATATACCAATAGTTAAATCCATTGTAAATAAACCAATACTATGCAAAGATTTTTTTATCGATACTTATCAGGTATATTTATCTAGATTTTATCAAGCAGACGCAATATTATTAATGTTATCTATATTAAATGATCAACAATTTTTATTACTATATCAACTAGCTAAACAATTGAATATGAATGTTATTACTGAAATTAATAATGTTGATGAATTAAATAGAGCTATTAAATTAAAATCTGAAATCATTGGTATTAATAACAGAAATTTGCATGATTTAAATATTGATATTAACCGTACAATTAAATTAGCTCCTTTAATTCCCAACAATATTATTAAAATTAGCGAATCAGGAATTAAAAATTATGCTACTTTAAATAAATTAAAAAAAATAGTAGATGGATTTTTAATTGGATCTTTTATTATGAAGCATAAAGATCATAAAGAAGGAATTCATAAAATAATATTTGGAAAAAATAAAATTTGTGGAATAACTAGAGTTAAAGATGCATATAACTCAAAAAAAATAGGAGCTATTTTTGGAGGTATGATTTTTGTAAAAAAATCACAAAGAAAAATAAATTTACAAATTGCTAAAAACATAATTGATACAATAAATTTAAAATATGTTGCAGTTTTTCAAAATGAAAAAATCGAAAAAATTGTCAAAATTGCAACAACGCTAAAATTATATGCAATTCAGTTACATGGAAATGAAAATCAATTTTATATTAACGCATTAAAAGAAAAAATACCTTATCCTTTATTTATATGGAAAGTAATAAGCATTCACGATACTATACCCAAATTTTATTTTGATAACATACAATATTTTTTATATGATAACCAAAATGGAGGAACTGGTACATCATTTAATTGGTCTTTATTAACTAAAAAAATATATACTAATTCAATTCTTTCAGGAGGTATTAATGCTAATAATTGTCAATATGCTGCACAATTAGGTTTTGATGGTTTAGATTTAAACTCTGGAGTCGAAATTGAACCCGGAATTAAATCGAAAAAAAAAATAAAAAATGTTTTTGAACTAATAAAAATTAATAAAAAAAATATTTTTTAATAATTTATTAATTAGCTAAAAGGGTACTAATAATGACATTAATTAACGCTTATTTTGGAAAATTTGGAGGTATGTTCGTTCCTCAAATACTTATTCCTGCTTTATACGAACTAGAAAAAGAATTTATATTAGCTCAAAAAGATAACAAATTCAAAAAAAAATTATCAAATTTATTAAATAATTATGCTGGTCGACCTACTCCATTAACATTATGTAAAAATATTACTCGTGGAACTCAAACAAAAATTTATCTTAAAAGAGAAGATTTATTACATGGAGGAGCTCATAAAACCAACCAAGTATTAGGACAAGCTCTATTAGCTATCAGAATGAAAAAAAAAGAAATAATAGCAGAAACTGGAGCTGGACAACATGGAGTTGCAACAGCATTAGCATGTGCGTTGTTAAATATAAAATGTCGTATTTATATGGGTGCAAAAGATATCAAACGACAAAAATTAAACGTATTGCGCATGAAATTAATGGGAGCTAAAGTTATTTCCGTTCAATCTGGCGCTAAAACATTAAAAGATGCTTGTAATGAAGCATTACGAGATTGGTCTAGAACTTATTCTACAACTCATTATATGTTAGGCACTGCGGCAGGGCCTCATCCTTACCCAACTATAGTAAAAGAATATCAAAAAATTATTGGAGAAGAGACAAAAAAACAAATTTTAAAAAAAGAAAATAGTTTACCTGACAAAATAATTGCATGTGTAGGAGGAGGTTCTAACGCTATAGGAATATTTACTGAATTTTTAAACGATCAAGATGTAAAATTAATAGGAGTTGAACCAGCGGGTTATGGAATTAATTCTGGCAAACATGGAGCTCCATTAAATGCCGGCGAAACCGGAATTTATTTTGGAATGAAATCTAAAATTTTACAATCTAAAGATGGACAAATTAAAGAATCTTGGTCTATTTCAGCAGGGTTAGATTTTCCTTCAGTAGGTCCTGAACATGCATGGTTACAAAAAATAGGTCGAGTAAAATATGTTTCTATACAAGATAATGAAGCTATAAATGCATTCCAACTATTATGTAAAAAAGAAGGAATTATACCAGCTTTAGAATCATCTCATGCTTTAGCTGAAGCAATTAAAATTATGAATCAAGATCACAAAAAAAAACAAGTTATTATCGTTAATTTATCAGGAAGAGGTGATAAAGATTTAAATACTGTAAATACAATTTTAACAAAAGGAAAAATAGATGAATAAATATCAAATTTTATTTGATTCATTAAAAAAAAAAAAAGAAAAGTGCTTTGTTCCATTCGTAATAATTGGAGATCCTTCATATGAATCATCTCTAAAAATAGTAAATACATTAATTAAAAATGGAGCGGATGCTTTAGAATTAGGATTTCCTTTTTCAGATCCAATGTCAGATGGCATTACTATACAAAATGCCAATTTGAGAGCATTTCACTCTAAAATTAATATTAACAAATGTTTTAATTTTATCCTTGAAATAAGAAATAGATATCCTGATATTCCAATAGGAATATTGACATATGCAAATATTGTATTTAGTCAAAAAATAAATGTTTTTTTTTCAAAATGTGCATTAAATCAAATTGATTCAGTTTTAATTGCTGATGTGCCAATTGAAGAATCATATTTATTTCATGATTGTGCTAGTAATAATAAAATTAGTATGATTTACGTATGCCCTCCAAATGCTAACAATTCTACTATTAAAAAAATTTGTAAATACAGTTCTAGTTTTATTTATTTATTATCCAGACCTGGAGTTACTGGAACAGAAAATAAGGCATTAATACCTCAAAAACATATTATATTAGAATGTAAAATAAACAATTCTGTTCCTCTGTTACAAGGTTTTGGAATATCTACCTCTCAACAAATAAAAAAGTGTCTTAAAAATGGTGTATCAGGAGTTATTTGTGGTTCAGTAATTGTCGAAATCATAGAAAAAAATTATCAAAATCATCATACTATGCTTTATGAGATAGAAAAGACTGTAATTGAACTAAAACAAGCAACTTTATAATAGTATTTGAATATATACAAAATTTATAAAATAAAAATATAAAACATATATTGTATAAATGTTTTATTAAAAATAATTATAATATTTTGTATAAAAAAAAGGAGTAAAAATGAAATGTACAGGCAATCAATCATTCCGTTGCAGTTTTAATTTTATTTTTAAGATTTTTTTTCAAAGCCTTGTATTTTCTACTATTATATCTCTACTAGAAGTAGCATTAAGTCGCTTAACAAAACCATCAATTCGGCAATTAAATTCTTTACATATAAATTATTTGCATAATAATATTATATTATACCAATTGAATTATAATTTTAATTTATTACAAAAAAAAATGCTAATACATATATTTTTATTAAAATACTTATCTTCTTTAGTAGAAACAGCTTTATTAATCAGTATTACTATTTTCTGTATTGAATTCATAGTATATAAAAAAGAAATTAACATTTTTTCTCTGATCAAAAGAGCAATATGTATATTTCCTTCAGTTATACTTTTAACATTAATATTAAATTTATTGATACAAATTGGATTAATGCTTTTTATTATACCTGGAATAATATTAATCACGTATTTTTCTTTATCGCCTATAATTTTAATTATAAAAAATATAAAACTAAAAGAATCTTTATTAAATAGTTTTCATATTACCAAAAAACATTACTTGATTTTTTTATTTCCAGTATTTTTTTATTTATTATCAAAATTATTTGTTATAATACTTTTTATATGTTTTCATTTATTTAGTATGTCTGTTTCTAATACAGCATTTCATATTATAAATAATTTTATTTTTTGTATGTTAATTATTTATTTATTTTATTTATATAAAAATATTCATATAGAATAACAATTCTAACAATTCATTGGATTTAACATTATGAAACCGATATTTCATTTACTTTCCTTAATAGTCTTTTTTATATCTTACAAATTTTATGGATTTATGCTTGCTTCCGAAATTTTATTGCTAGTTACTGTAATGAGTTTTTGTGCAAATTGGTATTTTTTTACAATTAACATTTTAGATATTATTAATTTCTTTTTAATTTTAATATTAAGCGTCTTAACAATGCATATACAAAATATTGAATTAATAAAATATAAAATGTCTTTATTTTATATTTTGTTATCCATCGGTTTAATATATAGTCATTTGGGAACAAACAATAGTTTTATTAAAATATTAATTAGTGAATCACGTCATTTAAATGAAGAAATAATAAAAAAAATTAATCTTGCATGGATGATATTTTGCGTTTTTTGTGCAATATTACATGCTATTGTTGCATCATTCGCTTCTGATAATTTATTAATGTTATTTAAAATTTTTGTACTGACTTCTTTAATGATAATTTTTATCGGATCTAATCTAATATATGTTCAATATGCAAAAAATAATAAAATAAATGAAAAAAACCAAAATTAACAATAATACTCATTATTTACCTGATGGTGAAATTGTACTTAAAACAGTAGCAATGCCTTCCAATGCTAATGCGAATGGAGATATTTTTGGGGGATGGATTATGTCTCAAATGGATATAGGTGGAGCAATTTTATCTAAAGAGATATCTGGAGGGAAAGTTACTACAGTACATGTAAAATCAATTAATTTTATACAAAAAATATCAGTAGGAGATATAGTGACTTGTTATGCAAAATTAATTAAAATTGGTAACACTTCTATTACGACAAAAATTGAAATTTGGAATAAAAAAGTCACTTCTATCCCATTAGGAAAATATTATAAAGCAACAGAAGCAATATTTATATATGTTGCAATAAATGAATTAGGTAATCCACGCCAAATTCCTTTAATCAGCATTATTTAATAATTATATGAAATAAAAAACAAATAATTATTAAATAAAAAATTTTTTATCTATTTATTACAAGAAAAATAACGTTTTATTAATTCAGTATTTATTAATATTTAATTGATACTTATTAAAAAAATAAAATCAAAATATTTTAATTGATTTTATTATTAACAACATTAAAAAATTAAATTTTATTTTTTTTTTAAAAGATACAAATTATAAACATTATTTTTATATATTTAAATTTTTATTTAAATGAAATATTAAATTTAAAATAAATTAAAACAAATTTAAATTTATTTTAATATTGGAGGTATAATGAGTGATTTATGGAAAAAATTATGCAATATTTTTAAATGGATTTTAAAATTTTTAAATATTATCCGCATCTCTTTACTTAATATTATATTTATAATACTTATTGTAATTATGATTTATTCAATATATACAAAAATCAATATCAATTATCAAGTAAATCAAACTCAACCCAGCGCTTTAAAAATAGATATAGAAGGATACATATCCGATCATTTTATACGTTATCCATCAAGCAGATTAGTAGACAAATTATTTCATGAAAATGCTTCTTCATTGTATGAAGACAATTCAGTTTATAATATTGTTGCAAAAATTCGTCAAGCAATTCGTGATCCCTTAATTCCTGGAATAATACTAGAACTAAAAAATTTTACAGGAGGTGATTATACTGCTTTAGAATATATAGGAAAATCACTATTAGAATTTAAAAAATCTGGGAAAAAAATTTATAGTATTGAAGAAAATGCTAATCAAAGCCAATACTTTTTAGATAGTTTTGCAAATAAAATATTTTTAGATCCATATGGATCTATTAATTTACATGGTTTTTCTATAGAAGAAACATATTTCAAAAAATTATTAAATATATTACAAATTGAATCTACAATTTTTCGAATAGGAAAATATAAATCTGCTGTAGAACCATATATAAGAAATAATATGTCTAAAGAGAATAAAAAAACTCGATACCAATGGATTGCTGATTTATGGTGTGATTATGTTAAAACTATTGCTAAAAATAGAAATATATCTTGTAATAAAGTTGTACCTAAAGCAAAAAAAACTATCCATGATATGAAAAAATTTCACGGAAACATGGCTATTTTTTTTAAAAAAAACCATATTATTGACAAAATATTTTCTAGTAAACGAATTGAAAAAGAACTAATAAAAATTTTTGGATTAAACAAATCAAAAAATAGTTATAATTGCATTAGCATATATGATTATCCATTAAAAAAACAATCACCAAGTAATATTAAAAATAATAAAATTGCAATAATATCCATTGACGGTGTAATTACAGGAAACGGATCAAATAGTTATGATAATGCTCCTACATCTATAATAACTGAATTAGAAAATGCAAAAAATAATAATGATGTTAAAGCAGTTATTATAAGAGTAAATACCCCAGGAGGAGAAGTTACTGCTTCAGAAATTATCAGAAAAGAAATAGAAAAAATAAAAAAAGCTGGAAAACCAATTATTATATCAATGGGAGATGTAGCTGCTTCAGGAGGTTATTGGATTGCTACAGCAGGAGATTATATAATCGCTAATAATAATACAGTAACTGGATCAATTGGTATTTTTAATTTATTAAATAATTTTGAAGATAGTTTAAAATTATTAGGTATATCTACAGAACAAATTAATTCTACAGATATGCCGCATATTGTATATACAAAAAAAGTAAGTCCATTAATTAAACAATTTATACAAGCTCACGTCACCGAAGGATATAAAAAATTCATTAAATTAGTTTCTAAATCTAGAAATAAACCAAAAAACTACATTAAACAAATAGCAAAAGGAAGAATATGGACAGGTAGACAAGCTAAAAAAATTGGTTTAGTTGATATGATAGGAGATTTTGATGATGCAATAGCAAAAGCGGCGTCCATGTCAAAATTAACTAATTTTGAATTGATATGGGAAAAAAGTACAGTTGACGTATGGGATTATGTTAAAGAACAATTTAACATTAATTTATTTGATAATAATTCCATTCAAAACAATACTGCTTCTGTATCATTATGGTTACCTGATGCTTTATTACATATCTTGAACGAGTTAATAAAAATATTAAAAAATTTAACTATGATACATTCAAAACAAAATACAAACATATTCAATTTATATGCAATATGTTTAAATTACCAAAAAGTACAATTAGATTAATAATCAGTTTATGATTAAATAAAATTAGAAATAATTGTAAAAAAATTTATTTATTTTTTTACAATTATAAATTAAATAAATTTTAAAATAAATGCCCCATTTTTTTTTCTTTAGTACTTAAATATTCACTATTTTTTTTATTTTTCTTAATTATTAGTTTAACTCTCTCAATAACTTCAATACCTAATTTAGATAACGTTTGTATTTTTAATGGATTATTAGTAAGCAATTTAATTTTTTTTATATTTAATAAGTTCAATATCTTAACACAAGAAACAAAACTTCTTTCATCTGCAGAAAAACCTAAAACATGGTTAGCTTCAACAGTATCCAATCCTTTATCTTGTAAAGCATATGCTCTAATTTTGTTTAATAATCCAATATTTCTTCCTTCTTGTCGGTGATATATTAAAACTCCAGAACCTTCTTCTGTAATTTTTTTAAAAGATTCTTGTAATTGCATGCCACAATCACATCTTAAACTAAATAATGCATCTCCAGTTAAACATTCTGAATGAATTCGTACTAAAATTGGAGAATTAGACATAATTTTTCCATGTAATAATGCTACATGATTTTTTTTATTTTCAATTTCTTTAAATCCAACAATTTTGAAATCACCCCATGGCGTAGGCAATTGTGCTTGATCAATTTTTTTCAATTTTATTAATCCTTTAAAAAATTTTATAAAAATATATTTTATAAAAAAATTTTGGTTTATTAAAAATTCAAAACAAACAAATTCTATAGATATTATCTATAATAATTCCTATAATAGATACATTATTGTAAAAATTATTGTAAAAAATTAATAACATATATGAAATAATTAAAAGATAAATTATTTTAATTCGTAATGTAATTAAAAATCTTTAATTTAAAAATATAAAAAATAATATCTATTATTAATTATTAGAAAAATTATTTTTATTTGAAAAAGTATTGTTTAAAAATTGTTCATCAGCATTATATGAAGAACGAACAAAAGGACCGCAAAAAACATTTCTAAAACCAATAGATAACGCTTGATTTTTTATATCATTAAATTCAGAAATAGTATAATAATGTTTAACTGGAAAATGTGAAGAAGTTGGTTGTAAATATTGACCAATAGTTATCATATCTACTCTATGAGTTTTTAAATCACTTATTACATTAATAATTTCGCTTTTTTTCTCCCCTAATCCTATCATAATACCAGATTTTGTTATCACATTTGGATTCATATTTTTAAAATTCAATAATAAATTTAATGAATGCTGATAATTAGCTCCTGGACGAATTGCTTTGTATATTCTAGGAACACTTTCTAAGTTATGATTAAATATATCTGGATATGCATTAGATAAAATTGATACAGCATTATTTGAACAATTTTTAAAATCAGGAACTAAAATTTCAATCTTAATATTTTTTTTTAAGCTTTTTATTGCTTTAATACATTCAAAAAAATGTTGAGCACCTCCATCTTTTAAATCATCTCTAGTAACTGAAGTCAACACAACATGTTTAATGTTTAATTTATTAATTACTACTTTTAATTGATTAGGTTCATGTGCATTAGGTAATGTAGGTCTTCCTTTAGAAACTGCGCAAAAAGGACATTTTCGAGTACATATTGCACCTAATATCATAAAAGTAGCAGTTCCACGATTAAAGCAATCTTGTAAATTAGGACATTGAGCTTCTTCACATACAGAAAATAAATTATGTGTTCTTAAAGTTGACTTCATTGCGTTAATTTTATTATTATCTATTAGTAATTTTATTTTAATCCAATCAGGTTTTTTGTTTTTTATAATATTATTGTCTCTTTTATTATTCTGTGTAAAATGTTTTGTGATTTTCTCCAAATTCTATACCCTTATATATACAAGTATTTCATACTATACTTAAAATAAATTTTTTTATTTTATGAAAAATTATTATTAAAAACCATATACAATACGTATTTTACTCATAAAAATATTACTAATTTCTTTAATTAAAACGTTCTGTACTTGATTCATTGAAATATTAAAAATAAAATCTGATATTTGCGTCATTTTAATGTTTCTTATTCCACAAGGATAAATATAATTAAATGGAGTTAAATCCATTTTAACATTTAAACTACATCCATGTAATGAACAACCTCTTTGAATTTTTAAACCAAAAGAACTAATTTTTTTATCTTCAATATAAATACCTGGATGTTTAATTCCAGCAATGCTATGAATAAAAAAAAATTTTAAAGTTCTAATAATTATTTTTTTTATTTTTTCAATCAAATTAAAAATACTTAATTGACATCGTTTTAAATCAATTAAAAAATATATTAATTGTTGTCCTGGACCATGATAAGTAATTTTACCCCCCCTATTGCTATACCTAACCGGAATATTTTTATGTAAAAAAATAGCATTACTTTGCTGATGCATATTTCTAGTTTGACCTATAGTAAATATAGGTTCATGTTCTGTTAACCAAATTTCATCATATGTACTACTATTACGTTGATTGGTAAAATGGTTCATTTTATTAAAAATAAAACTCCATTTTTGCATCCCTAGTTTTCTTATCAACATTTTATTAGAAATAATAACTTTATTATTATCAAACATAGTTTTAATATTTAAATTAAATAATGATTACTCTAAAAAGATATTTAAAAAATTTTAAATAATAAAAATTTTATAATAAACTCGGAAATAAAACAGATATTCCTCTTATAATTAATTCAATTCCTAATGCCATTAATAATAACCCCATAATACGAGTAATAATATTAATTCCTGTTGAACCTAATATAGAAACAATAATAGGTGCTGTACGAAATAGCATCCAACAAAAAAATGTAAAAAATGCTATTATAATACTTCCTATGATCATATTTATAATTCCTGAATACTGCATACCCCACATAATTGTCGTGCTAATAGCTCCAGGACCAGCTATTAATGGCATGGCTAATGGAACAATTCCAATATTAGTATCTGAAATAATCTCTTTTTTATGAATTTTATTTTTTTTAATTAGCGTACCATTAATCATAGACATTGCAATAATGGATATTAAAACCCCACCAGAAATACGAAATGCATTCATAGAAATACCAAAAAAACACAATACACTATTTCCTAAAATTAATGATATTGATAATATAATAAAAACGCTTATATTAGTAATATAATTAGTTTTATTTCTTTCTTCTACAGAAAAATGATTTGTCATCGTAGTAAAAATGGGAATCATTCCAATAGGATTGACTAAAGCAAACAAACTAACAAAAAAATTTAAATATACTGAAATATCTGAAAAAATAAAATGCATATTTACTCCTATCTTAAATTAAAATTAAAATAATAAAAATTTAAAATGCTGAGTAAAAATACAATTTTTTAATATGTTAATAAAATAAATTTTATAAAAAAAATAAATTATTTATAATTAAAAATATTTAAATATTTCAATAAATATGTTAAATACTATTTAATTAATACGATTAATTATATTTCTAAAAATAAAAATATACAAAAAAAATACTTTTAATAAAATAAATTTTATTAAAATAAAGCAGTAAAAAAAATTTTGCAATACTTTATTTTTTTAATATTAATTATTTATTTGTTTAAATACTTTAAATTTGTGATACAGCATTTTAAAAAAATAACTTAATTACATAATGTAGCTATAATATTTCTATTAGATTTATTTATTTCAATAATTTTTACTTTAATTTTATCGGTTACACGATACATAGGTTTATTGTTTATATATATTATTCCTTCTTCTCTTTTACAAATAATATTTTTTTTTATATTATGTAAAAAACAAGATGGAACAAATACTATTACACCAATACTTAATAATTTTACACGTATTCCACTAGAATTAACATCTATAATTTCTGCAATATAGTCTTTATTAATATAGTTATTTTTATAAATATATATAAAATATAACCACTCTTGAATTTCTTTTTCAGCAATACGGTTTCTTTTTTTTATCTCCAAAATACTACTAATAATATTTTTACTTAAAAAAATACAATATTGATTATTTTTAACTAAAGTTGATTTAATTAATCTATGATTAATCATATCAGTATATTTACGAATAGGAGAAGTCCATGTCGCATATATATTTAAACCTAAAGCAAAATGTGGTTTTGCTTGTAGACTTAATTCTCCAAAAGATTGAAATTTTCTCATTCTATACTCAATATATTCATTTGATAATGAATATATATATTTCATTATTGTACAAAAATCTTCTAATGTAGAATTTCTATTGATAGTAAAAGGAATATAATTTTGTGATAAAAATTTATTTAACTGTTCAATATGATTTTTTTCAAAACCATTATGAGTATTAAATATACCAAAATTAATTTTTTGTTTTAAATAAATACCTGCAGCATGATTAGCTAATACCATTGCTTCTTCAACCATATGATGAGCTATATTCCTATATTCTGAAGAAATATAAGTAATTTCATTATCTTTACTAAAATGAAATTGATATTCAATTTTATCTTTAAAAGATATGCAATTATACTTTCTCCATAGCATTCTAATTTTACAAAAATCTAACAACAAATTAATTTGTTCTTCAATAAATTGATTTTTAGGTTGCCACAGTATATTTTTTTTATTAATCCACTGGGCAACTTGTTTATACGAAAGTTGTGACTTAGAAATAATCCAAGCTAAAAAAAATTTTATACTTTTTTGTACTATGAACCCATTTTGATCTACAATTGTTTTACATATTAAAACTGCACGTCGTTTTTTTTCCTTCAAAGAATATGTGTCTTCCGATAATTCTCTTGGAAGCATAGGAATATTAAAACCAGGTAAATAATTTGTGAATCCTCTTTTTAATGCAATAGAATCCATATCACTTAAATATGGAATATATGCTGTTGGATCTGATATAGCAATATAAATTACAAATTGATTTAACCGATTTTTTTTTATAAAAATAGCATCATCTATATCTTTAGTATTGCAATTATCAATTGTAATAAAATTAATTGATGATAAATCTTTTCTAACATTATTATCTATATTTTTATATTTTTTAATATCAGTATCAATACATTTTTTACTAATATTGTATTTAGATAAAATAATTAGCCAGGGTTTAAAACTATCTTTATCATCAATAATAAATTCCACTATATTTGCATAAAAAAATAAGTTTCCATTAAGTTTATGTTTTACTAAATGCGCAATAACCCAATCATTATTTTTAAACAATCTTTCTTTAAAAATACTTGTATTACATACAATTAATTGATTCAGTAAAGGGTGCTCAGGAATTATATATGTTTTTGTATGTTGCTTAAAAATTTTACCTACAAAATATTTTAAAAAAGGTTCGACTAATTGTATCGGTTTAGCAATAACGCGTTCATTTTCTTTTTCTATTATTGCAATTATCCGATCTCCATGCATAACTTTCTTCATATAAATAGGAGGAATAAAATAACTTTTTTTAGAATCAACATCTAAAAATCCAAATCCTTTTTTTGTTCCTTTAACAACACCTTCAAATCTATTTTTTGTAATTTCGAAAGATTGTTTTAATTGTTTTAATAGAGTGTTATTTTGAAACATATTAGATAAACCTAATGTGAAAAGAAATAAATGATTTAATAAAAATATTCATTGTATATTAAAAATAAATTAATAAATATTTAAATATTATAAATTGTAGATCAAATAAATAATATTTTTTTTACTTATAATATAAATAAATACAACAAATTTAAATTTGAATTTAATTTTAAAATTTTTAATAAAAATACAAAAACATATTTAAATTTAAACATTGATTTTCATAAAATACTATAACCTGCATCAACATAAATAATCTGACCTGATATACCATTAGACAAATCTGAACATAAAAAAGAAGCAACATTACCGATATCATAAATATTTAATTCATTTTTTAATGGTTTATTATTTTCATATTGATCCATTAATTTTGTAAAATTATTAATTGATACTGATGATACTGTTCTTATAGGCGGAGCTGATATTCCATTAACACGAATTTTTTTTTGCCCTAATGAATAAGCCATATATCGTATATTAGATTCTAAAGATGCTTTTGCAACACCCATAACATTATAATATGGAATTGCTCTTTGAGATCCTAAAAATGATAAAGTTAGTAAAGATGAACCTTCCTTTAACATATGTTGACTATATTTTGCTAAAGCTACAAATGTATAAGAAGTGATTTCATGTGTAATCAAAAAACTTTTTTTTGTAATAGAATTAATATAATCTTTTTTAAAACTAGTGATAGGAGCAAAAGCAACTGAATGCACAATCCCATCAAAATGATTCCAATAACTTTTTAATTGTTGAAACAATAATTTAATATTTTTTTTCTTATTTAAATTACATTCAATAACTATTTTAGAATCTAATTTTTTTGCTAAATTAATAATTCTTTTTTTTAATTTTTTATACTGATAACTAAATGCTAATGTTGCTTTATGTTGATGCATAGATTTAGCAATACCAAACGCAATGGAATTAGTATTAGTAACCCCTATTATTAATATCTTTTTTCCAGATAACATAATGTATTTTTATACAATTTAATTATTATTTTAATCGTATTTCATTATATATTGAAATTATATTTTTTAACTCTTTAATAGCTTTTGATGAAGGATAATATGTTTCAATATATTGAAAGAATTCTTTTGATGACATAGCATTAATTTTTTCTATCGCTCTTATTCTATTTAGATCGAAAAGATGAAATAAACTTCTTGATCCATGAGTATAAGAAAGTACTGTTGCATAAATTAAAGACTTTTTGTTTTTAATACCTTTTAAATCATAATTTTGTAATAACTGAATAAATTTACATCCAATATCAATATTAGTTCTAGGATTTAATAATACAAATAAAGAAGGAGTCCCTTTTTTTGATTCACTATTATATACTTTTTTACCCATTATATTACCTTTTACATGCATTAATCCGACTTCTCCATCAGTATTAATAGAAACAGGATTACCATGAGATTTTACATATACAATAGCATTGATTAATTTCTCTTCAATCATATATTTTTTTGATGCATTATGTATTATATCCGACCACAATATCATTGTATTTCTTTTAGAAATATTAAGTTTGATAGTATCGTAATAATATTTAGCATTAGTATCTTTAAAATTAGTACAACCGGACATTAAAAATAATAATGAAATTAAAATGCTTTTTTTCATAAAAAAATTCCTATTTTTATTGAATAATTAATATTTGTTTAATAAATTAAATCTAACATTCTAAATTGAATAATATTTATTATTATAACTTACTATTTTAAAATAGTAAATTTAAAGAATAATTATAAAAAATCCACTATTTTTGATGCATATCCAATATAATTAGAAGGATGTAATCCATATAATTTTTCTTTCTCTTGTTTTGGGATATTTAATTTCATAATAAAATTTCTTAATATTTTTTTGTCTATTTGATTATGGTTGGACAATACTTTTAATGATTCATAGGAATTTTTAATATTATATTTACGCATTACTGTTTGAATACCTTCACACAAAATTTCCCAATGATTATCTAAGTCTTTTTTAATTATGTCTTGTTGTATATTAATTTTTTTCAATCCTTTTAATAAGGAACTATATCCTATGACAGAATAACCAAAAATAACACCCAAGTTTCTTAATAAAGTTGAATCAGTTAAATCTCTTTGCCATCTTGATAATGGTAAATGTGCATTCATATGATAAATAATAGCATTAGATAAGCCTAAATTTCCTTCTGAATTTTCAAAATTAATAGGATTAATTTTATGAGGCATTATAGATGAACCTATTATATCTTTTTTAATTTTTTGAGAAAAATAATTAAGAGAAATATAACCCCACATATCTCTATTAAAATCTATTAAAATAGAATTAAATGATGCAATACAAGATAAAAAATCTAATATATAGTCATGTGGTTCAATTTGAGTAGTGTAAGCATTCCAAGTAAACCCAAAAGAATTAACAAAATTACGAGATATATGTTGCCAATCAATTTCAGGATAAGCTAAAGAAAGAGCGTTATAATTCCCTGTTGAACCATTAAATTTACCTAAAATTTCTATTTTTTTTATTTTTTTAATTTGCCTCTGAAGACGATAATAAAAATTTAAAAATTCCTTCCCTACAGTACTAGGAGTAGCTGGTTGTCCGTGTGTACGAGCAAGTAGTGGTACATTTTTATATTGTATCGATAACTTTTTAAAATAAAAACTAATGTTTTTCCAATATGGTAAAATAATTAATCTTCTATTTTTTTGTAACATTAATGCATACGATAAATTATTTATATCATCAGATGTACATCCAAAATGTATAAATTCTTTAAAATTTTTTAATTTATCATGTAAAGAAAATTTTGATTTAATATAGTATTCTACTGATTTTACATCATGTTCAGTTTTCATTTCTATATTTTTAATAGATAAAGCTTCATTTTCATTAAAATTATTATATATATTATTAATGAATTTGTAATCTTTTTCAGAAAAATAAGGTAAATTATTTATCTGTTTAATTAATGAAAGTTGTATAAACCAATCTAATTCTATTTTAATACGAAATTTTATAAGAGCATATTCACTAAAAATATTACGTAACTGTATTAATACTGAATGATAACGACCATCTAAAGGAGAAATAGAAGTTAATGTAAAACTATACATTTTATTAAAACCTTATTTTAATATTAATAATTTAACTTAAAACTTACGTAAATCACTTAAAAGTATTTCTATTTCTTTAATAATATATTTTTTAAAAAAAATAATTTTTAATTGATTCCCATCTATTTGCCTCCATAAAGCACATGATCTTAATCCTGCTAAAATCAAAACGTTTATTTTTTCTTGAATAGCTGCGTTTTTTAAATAGATTTCTTTCCCTTGTATAATCATTTTTGAATCTAATGGAGATACAATTTCTGAATAAATTTTAGCATATTTTTTAATTAATAAATTCTTATTTTTATTTTTAAAATAAAGTACAGATTTTATTTTTTTTTGTACTATCTTTTTTGATATTTTATCAAAACTTAATTTTTTTTCTAAACATATTAGTTTAAAAATATATTTTAACAAAATGAATAAATCATTGTACTTATAATTCAATTTTAATATACATAATAATATTTCTAATCCTAATTTAATATTTTTTTCTTTATTGCCGTATATTGATAGAATAGACTTAGGTTTTAATACAGATATAGAATACATTGAAGAGTAAAAATAAATTTCATGAAATACTCCGGTATTTGCTAACAACTGAATTAAATAAACTGATTGTACTATTCCCGCTAAAGGTAATGCCATAAAATAAAATTTTTTATTCAAATTAATATATCCTTTTTTTAATAAAAAATGTTATTGTAATTTCAAAATAATGTTGACAATAATTTGTATATAAAATAATTAAGCAAAAGGTAATCTAGAACTGATAACCCCTCCACCAAGGCAAATTTCATTATCATAAAATACTACTGATTGACCAGGAGTAATAGAAGAAACTAAAGTTAAAAACAGTACTTTCACAGAATCTAATCCAATAGGTATAATTTTACTAGTAATATCATTTTGTAAATATCTTGTTTTTACTGTATAATATTTTTTTTTATTAAACAGCTTCTTATTAATCCAATTTACTGAATTAGCTATTAATCCAACTGACATTAAATAAATATTATTTTTACCTTGAGATACAATAATAGAATTATTATTAATATTTTTTTCAATAACATACCATGGATCATTAAATTTGTTTTTTATTCCTCCAATTTTTAAACCTTTTCTTTGTCCTAAAGTGTAATGAGATAAACCTGTGTGAAAACCTAAAAAATCTCCTTTAATAGAAATTATATTACCTGATACAGGATTAATAAAACGATTTATAAAATTATTAAATTTTTTAGGTTGAATAAAGCATATACCGGTCGAATCTTTTTTTTTAGCAACTAACATGTTCAATTTATAAGCAATCTGACGAACTTGTGACTTTTTTAAAAAACCAATAGGAAATAAAACTTTTTTTAATTGTTGTTGTGTTAAATTATATAAAAAATAGCTTTGATCTTTGTAAGAATCATAACCTCTTATTAAACTAATATTATTATCAATTATTTTTGTTCTAGCATAATGACCTGTTGCAATAAAATTAGCTTGTAATTGATTTATTGCAAATTTTAAAAATAATTTAAACTTTATTTCTTTATTACATAAAACATCAGGATTAGGAGTATTTCCTTTTTTTATTTCTAATAAAAATATTTTAAATACTTTATTCCAATATTCTATTGAAAAATTAATGATATGCAACGGAATATTTAATAATTTACAAACATCTGTAACATCTTTTAAATCTTTTTTAGCATGACAATAATCTTGAGAATCGTTTTCTTCCCAATTTTTCATAAAAACGCCTTCTACATGATAATTTTTCATTTTTAACATCCAAGCAGCAACAGAAGAATCAACTCCTCCTGACATTGCAACAATAACTTTATTTTGCATATTTTCCCTATAAAAATGTTTTATATATATATATTTTATATATATTTTTAAAAAATGGTTAATAATAAAATTATTATGTATTGTAAAAATATTAAAAAATTTTTATTTACATAATTTCATGTTTAATTAGTCACATCATCTTTTAGTTATTTTTATTAAACTTAATTAGCTAAATTTGATTAACTTTGATAACATTTTATTTAAATCAAATTATTATCAACAATTTAATTAAATTTTTTAATTAAAAAGTTAAAAATATTAAATATGTATTACTAAAACATTTACGTATATATTACGAAATTTATACGTAAAATGAAATTATTTATCACTCCTATTATAATTACATTCAAAATAATTAAGCTTATCATGATAAAAAATATAAGAAATTTTTCTATAATCGCTCATATTGATCATGGAAAATCAACAATATCTGATCGATTAATACAAACTTGTGGAGGATTATCAGAAAGAGAAATGTCTTCACAAGTATTAGATAGTATGGACTTAGAAAAAGAAAGAGGTATTACTATAAAAGCTCAAAGCGTAACAATATTTTATACTTCAAGACAACAACAAAAATATAGGTTAAATTTTATTGATACACCTGGTCATGTTAATTTTTCATACGAAGTATCTCGATCTTTAAGTGCATGTGAAGGAGCTATTTTAATTGTCGATGCTACTCAAGGAGTAGAAGCTCAAACTGTAGCTAACTGCTATACTGCTATTGATATGGGGTTAGAAGTAATTCCAGTATTAAACAAAATAGATTTACCCACAGCAGATATTTATCGGTCAAAAGAAGAAATAGAAGATATTATAGGAATTTCTGCAGTAAACGCAATTGAGTGTTCCGGAAAAACAGGATTTGGCATTAATAATCTGCTTGAACGAATTATTTATGATATTCCATATCCAAATGGAAGTATTCAAAAAAATTTACAAGCAATAATAATTGATTCATGGTTTGATAATTATAAAGGAGTTATTTCACTAATTTGTGTAAAAAATGGATATATAAAAAAGGGACAAGTTATTACTATTATGAGTAATAATAAAAACTATATTGTTGAAGATATTGGAATTTTTACTCCTAAAAAAGTTTCTCAAGATGCTTTATATTGCGGAGAAGTGGGTTGGATTATGTGTGGTATTAAAAAAATTAATAATATCTTAGTTGGAGATACCATTACTTCATCTAATAAACCAGCAAAAAAACCTTTATTAGGATTTAAAAAAATTCAACCACAAATTTATGCCGGAATTTTCCCTACAGATTCTAATCAATATCCTTTATTTAAAGATGCATTAACAAAATTAAGCATTAATGATTCTTCGTTATTTTTTGAATTGGAACACTCTACAGCATTAGGTTTTGGTTTTAGATGTGGATTTTTAGGAATGCTACATATGGAAATCATTCAATCTCGTTTAGAACGAGAATATAAATTAAATTTAATATCTACATCCCCTTCAGTAATTTATGAAATTAAACTTAATGATAATACAATTATCAAAATAGATAATCCCACTAAATTCCCTTTAATTCATCAAATTAAAGAAATCAGAGAGCCTATCGTAAAATGCAATATCTTTTCTCCTCCAGAATATGTTGGAAACATAATAGTATTATGTAATAAAAAACGTGCTGTACAAGTAAGTATTAATTATTATACTCGACAAGTAGCATTGGTATTTGAAATGCCTATGTCAGAAGTTATATTAAATTTTTTTGATGAATTAAAATCTATCACTAGTGGTTATGCTTCCTTAGAATATGAATTTATAAAATTTCAAAAATCAGACTCAGTAAAATTAGACATATTAATTAATTCTGATAGAATTGACGCATTATCTATAATAATACATAAAAAAAACGTACAGTACCAAGCAAAAAAAATAATAGATAAAATGAAAGAAAATATACCTAGACATCAATTTGATATTATTATTCAAGCTGCTATAGGGACTCATATTATAGCAAGAAACACTATAAAACAATTAAGAAAAAATGTATTAGCTAAATGTTATGGAGGAGATGTTTCAAGAAAAAAGAAACTATTGAATAAACAAAAGATAGGAAAAAAAAGAATGAAGAAAATTGGGAATATACTTATTCCTCAAGAAGCTTTTTTTTCAGTGTTAAATATTAATTAAAAAGAAAAAATAATATGAGTACATTAATAATACTATATTTAATTATACTAATTATATTTTTATCTATTCGCAATATAAAACATGATGTTATGCATATTTATATAAAAAAAATATATAAATTATGTAATTTTATTCAATACATGCAGAAAAAAAATAGTATTAATTTTAACATATTTTATAAGATTAAAAAAATAATACAAATTTATTTTCCTATTATATTTTTTGCATTTATCATTCGTTTTTTTTTAATAGGTTCGTTTTATATTCCATCAAATTCCATGTTACCAAATTTACAAAAAGGAGACTGTATTTTAATAAAAAAATTTAATTATTTAACTAGTAACTTTACATATACAAATCAATTATTACATATAAAACTACCAAATAGAGGTGATATCGTTGTTTTCAAACACCCTATTTTATATCAAAAATATTATGTCAAAAGAATAATAGGAATTCCTGGAGATATCATTATCTATAATTATATTACAAAAAATATAAAAATATTACATAAACAAAATATAGATAAAAAAAATAAAAAATATTTATTTAATAATAATTGTATTCATTTAAATTTTAATAAATATAAATACAATTATGTTATCAAAGAAAATAAATTTTATTCCTGTAAAAAATTAAAAAACTATAAATTTAATTATTTACATAAAATAAATAATGAATCTACATGTATAAAAAGGATATCGACGAAAAATTATCGAATTAATTCAATTAATAATCGTTTTGATGATTATCAAATGTATTTTGTACAAAAAGGATTAAAAAAAGGAGTTTGGATTATACCACAAAATCATTTTTTCATGATGGGTGATAATAGAGAGGATAGTTTCGATAGTAGATATTGGGGTTTTGTTCCCATTAAGAATATTATAGGAAAAGTCTTTTTTATATGGATGCATTATCAATATAATCATAGTAAATGGTTTCAGATTTTTGATTTACACAGAATAGGTATAATTTCATAATTTATAATAAAAATGTATTTTTATTATAAATTTTTTAAAAAATTTACTTTATGTATAAATTTCACTTACTTTATAAAAATATGCATAATATTATAAAAATTGGTACGATATGGATTGTATTGAGCAAATTAAACTTCAAAAAACTTTAGGTTATACATTTTTTCATAAAGAGTTACTCATATTAGCATTAACACACCGTAGCGCAAGTAGTCATCATAATGAAAGACTAGAGTTTTTAGGAGACTCTATTTTAAGTTTTGTTATCGCAAACGCTTTATACAAGTTATTTCCATATGTAAATGAAGGAGATATGAGTAGAATGCGAGCAACATTAGTTCGAGGAAATACTTTAGCAGAAATAGCTAATGAATTCGATTTAGGCGAATATCTTCATTTAGGTCAAGGAGAACTAAAAAGCGGAGGTTTTAGAAGAGAATCTATTCTTGCAAATACCATTGAAGCATTAATAGGTGGTATATTTTTAGATAGCAATATTAGAACTATTGAAAAATTAATCTTAAAATGGTATAAAAGCAGGTTAAAAAAAATTAATCCAAATGATACCCAAAAAGATCCAAAAACACGTTTGCAAGAACACCTTCAATCAAAACATTTACCTTTACCTTCATATTTAATTGAACAAATATATGGTGAAGCACATAATCAAATATTTACTATTCATTGTCAAATTAACGGAATCAACGAGTATTCTATTGGCATTGGTACTAGTCGTAGAAAAGCTGAACAAGATGCAGCTCAAAGAGCTTTAATTAAATTAGGATTAGAATGAAAAATAATTGCAATGAAATATATTATAAAAAAATAGTAATAATAGGTAGACCTAATGTAGGCAAATCCACTATTTTAAATCAATTGATAGAAAAAAAAATTTCTATAGTTACTCCAAAAAAAAATACTACAAGTAACATTATATTTGGAACAAGTATTGATAAAAATATGTATTTTATTTTTTTAGATACACCTGGTATTGAAAAAAAAAATAATATACATATAAGAACATATTGGCAAGCTATTTATCAGTCTAATATTATTATTATGGTAACTGAAAATATTATATGGAATAAACACGATGAATTTATTTATAAAACAGTTCAAAAAACAAAGAAACCAATACTATTATTGTTAAATAAAATTGATAAAATAAAAAATAAAAATATTTTTTTATCTTATATACAGTTTCTTTCAAATAAATTTAAATATATTCATTCAATTATACCTATTTCAGCAAAGAAAAAAAAAGATATTCAAGTAATAAAAAATATTATTAAAAATAAATATTGTGATATAAAAAATATTCTTGATAAAAACAAATTACCTAATAATTCTATTAAATTTACTATATCAGAAATAATTAGAGAAAAAATAATATTAAATTTAAATCAAGAATTACCTTATTGTTGTAAAATAAAAATTATTAAGTTTATTTTTTTAAAAAAACAAAACAAATATTTCATTCAAGCAATGATTTTAGTAAATCGTAAAAATCATAAAAAAATATTTATCGGAGAAAAAGCTCAAAAAATAAAAAAATATAGCATGCAATCACGTCAAGATATACAAGTTTTTTTAAAAAAAAATGTTGATTTATTTTTAGAAGTGCATCATGATGCAAAGTAAAAAATTAAATAATTCAAAAAGATGATTCATAATCATGACAATTATTGGGATCGGAATAGATATAATCGAAATTAAAAGAATGAAAAAACTTTTTCTTATACATAAAGAAAAAATAGCAAAAAAAATACTATCTAAAAATGAATGGAAAAGATATTTACATCATAGCTCACCTATTAATTTTTTATGTAAATCATTTAATGGAAAAGAAGCTGCATCTAAAGCTTTAGGAACTGGTATACGTAATAACATACATTGGAAAGATTTTGAAATTAATAACGATAAACTTGGCAAACCACATTTACAATTTTATGGAGAAACAAAAAAAAAAATTAAAGATATGAATGTAAAAAAAACTCACATATCTTTTTCTCATGAAAAAAAATATATTATATCCATGGTAATTTTAGAAAAATAATTTTATTTATCTTTTTATTTTAAAAAATTTTTTAATTAATTTAGAACATTTTTTTTCTAATAAATTTTTTTTAATTATAATTTTATATTTTGTAAAAAAAAAATTAATATTTTTTTTTACAAAAATATTATTATTATCTCTATAATTAGAAGAACCAAAAACTAATCGATTAATTCTACTATTTATAATTGCTCCACAACACATAATACATGGTTCTAATGTAACATATAAAGTGGTATTTAATAATCTATAATTATTAATTTTTTTTGCTCCATTCCTTAATGCAACAATTTCAGCATGTGCTGTAGGATCTTTTTGACAAATAGATGTATTAAATCCTTGACCGATTATTTTATTTTTTAAAACTAAAATAGCACCAACCGGAACTTCTCCTTTTGATTGACCTAAATAAGCTAAATTAATCGCATGTTGCATCCAAAATTCATCTATTTTCCTATTTTTTTTATTCATTTATTTAAGATATTTATTTTTATTTTTATTAATTTTTAATTGTAATATCTTCCATTCTTTCTCTTTTTCAGAAAAACGTTTATCTGTATTACTTTTTCCTTTTGCAATTCCTACGGATAATTTACACCATGCATTTTTAATAAATAAAGATAAAGCAATAATAGCAGATCTATCTTTTTTTATTTTACCCTGTAAATAATCTATTTCTTTGCGATGTAATAACAATTTTCTATTTCTATGTGTATCATAATCATATTTTTGTAAAACAGTAGAAAGAGGAGTAAAAACAGCTCCTAACAAATATGCTTCTCCTGATTTTATAATTATATAACTATTATTAATATTAGTTTTTTTCGATCTAATAGATTTAATTTCCCATCCTTGTAAAATTATTCCGCATTCAATTTTTTTTTCAATAAAATATTCATAATATGCTTTTTTATTTTTAGATATTAAAATTGTTTTATTTTTCATAATGAATAATGCTTTTTTATAAATTTAAAATTATTTTTAAGTATTTTGTTAAAGAGTTAAGTTTAACAAATAAAACAACAATTTTTTTATTTGAGAGGATTACAATATACAAAAAATGCAACCCCCTTTACTCAAAAAAAAATAAATATTGTGTTAATGATATTCAATGCACCTATATTTTTTTCCCAGAAGAAACAATAACTAATGCTGCTCGAAGTAACCGATCATGTAAAATATATCCTTTTTGCATAACCATAATAACATGATTTTTTGGACAAGTATCGGAATATTGCATTAACATAGCTTGATGTATTAATGGATCGAATGGAACGTTAATCTTATCAATTATGCTTACATTAAATTTTTTAATTAAATTAACTAAAGATTGTAAAACTTTTTTAATATTGGTAATAACTTCGTTTAATTCTTTAGAACTATTTTTTGAAATAATTAATGCACGTTCTAGATTATCTACAGTAGGAAGTAAAGATAAAATAAATTTTTCTAAAGAATATTTATAAGTATTTTCTAAAATACTATTATTTCTATTGAGTATAGATTTAATTTTTTGTTCTTCTGTATTTTTTAAAGAAATAATTTTTTTTTGATACTTTAATATTTTATTTTTTATCTCAGAAATAACAATTTGATTTATTTCATCTTTTTTTAATGGATCTATATATAGATCTTTATCTATTTTATTATTTTCATTGATGTTATTTGTCATAAAAATTCCAATTATAAAATAATCTATTTAATATAAAAATAAACTCATAATTTTAATAAGAAATATCTGTAAATTAAAATATTTTTATAATGAATAAAACTAATGTATGAAATATATAAAATATATTTTATATAAAATATTAATAATTTTGTATTTATATCATAAAATATTGTTTTATAATAATTGACGCGATTAAAAAGATTTAACTATAGGATTTCTGTAACTTAAATACATATCCCACGGTTGTTCAATCCAAACATTTTGTGATACATCAATTACATACTGATCTACTAATAATTTTCCTTTTGGCTTAGCAAAAATAGTAACAAAATAAGCACAAGGATATAAATTTTTTATAATTTTAGCTGTACTTCCTGTATCAATAAGATCATCTATAATAATAAATTCTGATCCATAATTTTTTGTTTTTTTTAAAACTTGAATATTTCCTTTACAATTATGCTCATAACTTGCAATACAAATTGTGTCTACAAAACGAATTCCTAATTCTCGAGCTATTAACGCTGCAGGGATTAATCCACCTCGACTAATTGCAACTATTCCTTTCCATTTCTTAATATAAAGAATTTTTTTAGCTAATTTTATTGCATAAATTTGTAACATATCCCAAGTAACAATATATTTTTTAACCATAAAAATTCACAATTATAAAAAAGTATTAAAATATTATTTTTAATATAAATATAAAATAAATAAAAATATTTAAATTATGAAAATAAAAAATTTATTTTTTTCATTATAATATTGTAATAAGAATATTATTTATAAAATATATTTATTAAAGTATAAATATTTATTAAAAATATATTTGATTGTAGAACACAAAGAAGTGTATTAAAAAATAAAACAAAAAATTTTGATTTTTATTGTATTTTATTATATTTTTTAACAATATGTTATTATAATTATTAAGAAGAGTGTATAAATTTGTATTACGGTGCGGACGGGACTTGAACCCGTGACCTCCGGCGTGACAGGCCGATATTCTAACCAGCTGAACTACCGCACCTAATAAAGTTTTTACTATTAAATTATATATTTTTTATATATTTAGTCAATAACAATTTACATAATTTTTATTATTTATATTTTCCATAAACATTTTTTATTTTTTTTAAACATGTATTTTAAATATTGATTATGCATCATAACATCTTTTAAAGATGCTTTTTGTATTTTTAACATTTTTTTATTTTTTTTGCTTAAATTTAAAATATCATTATCGTGATAAGTATATGAAGAGTTTTGAATAAATAAATTCATTTGCTTTTGTTTACTTGTCATCTTTAAATATACTTTTTTTAATAAATTAGCATCAATAATGGCACTATGTAACTTACGATTTATTAATGGTATATTATATCTTGAACATAAAGCATCTAAATTATTTTTTTTTCCAGGAAATAACTTTCGTGCTATACTTAGTGTATCTATAACGTTACAAATATCTCTTATTGACTTAATTTTATGATTTAATAATTTTAATTCGTTATCTAAAAACGATACATCAAAAGATGCGTTATGTACTACTAAATTTGTTCCATTGATAAAATTTAAAAAATCATTAATTATATGTATGAATTTTTTTTGTTTTAATAAAAAATTATCTGAAATTCCATGTATTTTAAAAGCTTCTATATCTACATTACGTTCTGGATTAATATATACATGAAATATTTTATTGGTAGTTGTCCTATTTATCATTTCAATTGCACCAATTTCAATAATTCGATGATTTTTGTATACAGTTCCAGAAAATGACATTCCAGTAGTTTCGGTATCAAGTATAATATAACGATTTGAAATGTTTTTCATAAAATATATCCTATACATAAATAGATACTAGGAAAAATTATTAAAAAAATCAAAATATTTACAGACGGGTCATGTTTAGGCAATCCAGGGCCTGGAGGTTGCTGCGCTATAGTTAAATATAAACAATATATAAAAAAAATATATTCTAGTTTTTATCTAACAACAAATAATCGTATGGAAATTATGGGGGCAATTATTGGATTGGAGTTGCTTAAAGAAACTTGCGAAGTCAGTATAATTACTGATAGTAAATACCTTCAATCAGGCATTGTAATTTGGATTAAAAGTTGGAAAGAAAAAAATTGGAAAACAAAAAAAAATAAACCTGTAAAAAATATAGATCTTTGGATTCGATTAGATACAATAATTAAATATCATCACGTAAATTGGAAATGGATAAAAGGTCATTCCATGCATCCAGAGAATGATTTATGCGATAAAATAGCTAAGAAAGCTGCATTACATCCTAAAAAAATAGATTTAGGTTATTTTAAATCAACAAAATTTTTAATCTGAGAGGAATAATGTTTTTAAAAAAAATTTTATGTTTAGAAGACAATTATATATATATATTATACAATATATATAATAAATGTATTATTATAGATCCTGGTGTATCAAGCCCTGTCATTAAATTTATTAATAAAAATAAATTACAACCCATAGCAATACTTTTAACACATAAACATATTGACCACATTCAAGGAACATATCAATTAAAAAATGCATTCCCAAATATCAATATTTTTGGTTCTAGCGAGATAAAAAATTTATTTAATATAATTCCTGTAAATTTAAATCAAAAATTGAACATAGATTCCTTTACATTCCGTGTTATTTTTACTCCGGGTCATACTAAAAGCCATATATGTTATTTTATTAATCCCTATTTATTTTGCGGCGATGTAATTTTTTATGGAGGATGTGGTAATTTTTTAAAAAAAAATACTATTTCAATGTATCATTCAATAACAAAATTATTAACTCTACCTGATCAAACAATTTTATGTCCTGGTCATGAATATTCTTATCAAAATTTATTTTTTGCACATAAAATGTTTCCTTTTGAAAAAATTATAAAAAAAAAATGGTATAAATTAAAAAACAATATTCAAAATTATTCTCTTAATACACTAGAAGAAGAAAAAAAAATTAATATCTTCTTAAGAAGTAATAGTATTACACTTCAAAAAAGTGTAAAAAAAAATTTTTGTTACGCATGGGAATTTTTATGGTTTTTAAGAGAAGAAAAAAACAAATTTAATATAAAAAATTTATGGAGCTAAGCGGCTTCGAACCGCTGACCTTCTGCGTGCAAAGCAGGCGCTCTACCAACTGAGCTATAGCCCCTTTTTTATTAAAAATATTTTTTAAAAATGAAATATTTAGGCCTGAGTGGACTTGAACCACCGACCTCACCCTTATCAGGGGTGTGCTCTAACCAAAACTGAGCTACAAGCCTGTATATTTTTTTACAAATAAATAAAATATCAGAAAACTTGTGAGGGTACACTTTATTAATAAATAAAGTGAAATAATATAAGGAGGTGATCCAACCGCAGGTTCCCCTACGGTTACCTTGTTACGACTTCACCCCAGTCATGAATCACAAAGTGGTAAACGCCCTCTTACTAAAAAACAAGTTAAGCAATTTGCTTCTTTTGCAACCCACTCCCATGGTGTGACGGGCGGTGTGTACAAGGCCCGGGAACGTATTCACCGTGACATTCTGATTCACGATTACTAGCGATTCCTACTTCGTGGAGTCGAGTTGCAGACTCCAGTCCGGACTACGATGTACTTTATGAGTTTAGCATGTCTTCGCAGATTAGCATCTCTTTGTATACACCATTGTAGCACGTGTGTAGCCCTGGTCGTAAGGGCCATGATGACTTGACGTCGTCCCCACCTTCCTCCGGTTTATAACCGGCAGTCTCCTCTGAGTTCCCGGCCTAACCGATGGCAACAGGGGATAAGGGTTGCGCTCGTTGCGGGACTTAACCCAACATTTCACAACACGAGCTGACGACAGCCATGCAGCACCTGTCTCATAATTCCCGAAGGCACTGTTTTATTTCTAAAACATTTTATGGATGTCAAGACCAGGTAAGGTTCTTCGCGTTGCATCGAATTAAACCACATGCTCCACCGCTTGTGCGGGCCCCCGTCAATTCATTTGAGTTTTAGCCTTGCGGCCGTACTCCCCAGGCGGTCGACTTAATGCGTTAACTTCGGAAGTCACTTCTCTTGGAAACAACCTCCAAGTCGACATCGTTTACGGCATGGACTACCAGGGTATCTAATCCTGTTTGCTCCCCACGCTTTCGCACCTCAGTGTCAGTATTTGTTTAGGAGGTCGCTTTCGCCACAGGTATTCCTCCAGATATCTACGCATTTCACCGCTACACCTAGAATTCTACCTCCCTCTACAATACTCGAGTCTAATAGTTTCAAATGCAGTTCCTAGGTTGAGCCCAGGTATTTCACATCTGACTTATTAAACAACCTACGCGCTCTTTACGCCCAGTAATTCTGATTAACGCTAGCACCCTCCGTATTACCGCGGCTGCTGGCACGGAGTTAGCCGGTGCTTCTTTTTCAGGTAACGTCATGGAAATAAACTTATTATTTTTATTTCTTTTCTTCCCTGCTGAAAGTACTTTACAACCCTAAGGCCTTCTTCATACACGCGGCATAGCTGCATCAGGCTTTCGCCCATTGTGCAATATTCCCCACTGCTGCCTCCCGTAGGAGTCTGGACCGTGTCTCAGTTCCAGTGTGGCTGGTTGTCCTCTCAGACCAGCTAGAGATCGTTGCCTTGGTGAGCCATTACCTCACCATCAAGCTAATCTCGTCTGGGTTCATCTAAAAACATAAGGCTTTTTTTTCAAAAAGTCCCCTACTTTGGTTTTTTTAAAATTCAAAAAACATTATGCGGTATTAGCTACCGTTTCCAGTAGTTATCCCCCTCTTTTAGGTAGATCCCCAGATATTACTCACCCGTTTGCCGCTCGCCGACAAAAAGAAAGTAAACTTTCTTTTTTCGATGCCGCTCGACTTGCATGTGTTAAGCTTGCCGCCAGCGTTCAATCTGAGCCATGATCAAACTCTTCAATTTAAAACTTTTTTTAAAATATAAAAGTAAATTTTATATTAAATAATTTATAATTCACTTTATATTAATATTGTGCACCCACACAAATTCTCTGATATTTTTTTAAAGAACAATATTTCTAAACTTTATACACATTACATTTTTTTTATATTTTTGTCAATCTTTATTTTATATATAATAAAAATTTTTATATATTTTTTTTAAAACGATAATAAGAAATTAATTTAAATACAAGTAATCACCATACATGCTCGATTTTTCAAATAAAAATAGTATAGTGAATTTAATAATTATATTTACGTAACTATTTTAAATAATTATAATATAGTTATAAAAAGTTTTATATAAAGTACATACTTATTACAACGGAAATTAATAATTTTAAATGAATATAAAAAATTTTATTGCTAAAAAAATTAAAAAATCAATTAATCTCATAGGTTTATCAGAAAATTTAGATCCAATAATCCGACATACACAAAAAAAAAATTTAGGAGATTATCAAGCTAATGGCATCATAAAAATTGCTAAAAAAAACAATTTAGACCCTATGTATCTTGCAAACAGAATTATCTCTTTAATTAAAAATTATAAAGTATTTAAACAAGTTTATGCAGTTAATCCCGGCTTTATTAATTTTTTTATTAATGAAAAATGGTTAGAAAAAAAAATTAATCAAAAGTTTTATTTACCTTATTGTGGAATTAATCGGCATTGTAAAACAAAAAAAATTGTTGTAGATTATTCTTCTCCAAATATGTCAAAAGATATGCATATAGGTCATTTAAGATCTACCGTATTAGGAGATGTTATAGTACGCTTATCTGAGTTTTTAGGTCATGAAGTAATACGAGCAAATCATATAGGAGACTGGGGAACTCAATTCGGTATGATTATAGCATTATGTAAAGAAAAAACAAACATACTTAAAAAAAATAAAATAAATTTAAAATTATTAGAAAAATTATATCAACAAGCAAAAAAAAAATTTGATTCAGATCAACAATTTGCTAAAAAAAGTTTTTTATATATAAAAAAATTATACGAAAAAGATCCAGAAACAATTTTAATATGGAAAAAAATAGTAAACTGTACAATACAAGAACACGACAAATTATATAGAAAATTAAATATTACTTTAACAACAAAAGATATTAAAGGAGAAAGTTCGTATCATAAAATGATACCTGATCTTATTCTTGATTTAAAAGAAAAAAAAATTGCAGTCACAAGAAACAATGAGACAATTGTATTGTTAAATGAGTTTAAAAATAGAGCAGGTAATCCCATGGGAATTGTTATACAAAAACAAGACTCTATTTTTTTATATGCTACTATCGATCTTGCGTGTTTAAAGTATCGTTGCCATATACTTAAAGCAGATCGTATTCTTTATTACACTGATATTCGTCAATCTCAATATTTTAATCAGATTAAAACAATAGGAATAAAAGCCAAATTTATTTCTAAGAATAATAATGTTGAACATCATATGTTTGGCATGATGTTATCAAAAGATAAAAAACCATTCAAAACAAGGAATGGTAATAACATAAAACTATCTGAAGTTATCAAAAAAGCTATTAACAAAGCGCGAATATTAACTCGTAAAAAACAACCAAATATATCACATCATAAAATTAATTCAATAGCAAAAAAAATAGGAATTGGAGCAATAAAATATGCAGATTTATCGAAACATCGAATGACAGATTATATTTTCGATTGGGAAAATATGCTTTCCTTTGAAGGTAATACTGCTTCCTATATTCAGTATACATATACAAGAATATTATCAATTTTAAAAAAAAATAATATTAATTTAAAATTAAAAAAACAATGTATTCATTTAAAAAATGCATCAGAAATTGAATTATCATTAAAATTATTGCAATTCGAAGAATTAATAAATGAAGTATTTGAGTTAGGATTGCCACATTTACTTTGTTTATACTTATATAAATTATCTGTTATATTTTCTCACTTTTATGAAAAACATTCTATTTTACATATCTCAAATAAAAATATTAAAATAAGTCGACTTAAACTATCGTTATTTACAGCTAAAATATTAAAAAAAGGATTAAATTTATTAGGTATTCAAACAATGAATAATATGTGAAATATATTTCATATATATTTAATAAATTCAGTTAATGTCCAATAATATTTGTAATATAAACTTTTCTTGAATCTTTTATTTCTATATCCGATAAAATAGTTAAATAAGGAAAATGTGATCGTAATAACTTTGATAAAAACACTCTTAAGTTATGCTTAACTACTAATACTATTGGCTCTCCTAAAGAATCTTGTAATTGTATTGTTTTTTTTGTTTGTTTTATAAGATTATTATTTAAATCAGGTTCTAAAACTTGATTTTGTCTGTCTTGGACTATACTTAACAAAATTTTTTCTAAATTTGGATCTATACCCATGACTTTAATAAATTCTTTACCTGCAAATATTTTTTGTACAATAACCTTACTTAAATTAAGACGTATCATGCTAGTTAATTCATAAATATCCGTAATACCAGGAGCGTGATCAATTAATGTTTCTATGATAGTTCTCATATCTTTAATTGATACTTGTTCAAGTAATAAATTTTGTAATACTCTATGCAAAATAGTTAACGAAATAACATGAGGAATTAAATCATTTACTAACATTGGCATTTCTTTATTAACATGGTCTAGTAATTTACTTGTTTCATGTCTACCTAATAATTCATGTAAATTATTTTGCATAACAAAATTTAGATGAGTAACAATTACAGAAATTGCATCAACCACTACATAACCTTGTGATACAGCTTCATTTTCTATTTCTTTTGTAATCCAAAAAGCCTGCATACCAAATGTAGGTTCCTTTACCTGAATACCATCTAAACCAGTACTTGAATCAATATTTCCAGAATTAAGAGCCATAAGTTTGTCAGTAAACACTATTCCTTCAGAAATAATTGCTCCTTTAATGCAGATATAATACGTATTTTTAGGTAAGTCCTTATTATTTGATATATGAATAGAAGGAACTAAAAATCCAAAATTATCAACATATTTTTTACGTATTTCTCTAATTCTTTTAGATAAATTAATAGATTCTATTCCTTTCATTAAATTAGTTAAGTTTGGACCTAATTTAATACTAATCAATTCTTCAATCTTTACATCTTGCCAAGATAATTCCTTTTCTTTATTAACATTTAGATCTTTATCTTTCATAAAAAAATCATCATTTTCATATTTTTTTTGCGAATAAATAAACCAACCTAATGTAAAAAATAAAATCATAAAAAACAAAAATATAAAATTCGGCATACCAGGAACTAAACCTAAAATTCCTAATATACAACCGCTTAATATAATTAGAAAAGGATTAGAAAATAATTGATTAATCATTTGTTCTCCTACATTTTCATCTCCACTAATTCTAGTTACAATAACACCAACAGCAGTAGAAATAATTAATGCAGGAATTTGAGCAACCAATCCGTCTCCGATAGTTAATAAAGTATAAGATTCTGCAGCTTTATTAATGCTCATATTATGTTTAAATATTCCAACAATTAAACCTCCTAATATATTTATAATCATTATTAATATTCCTGCTACAGCATCTCCTCTGACAAATTTACTTGATCCATCCATTGAACCATAAAAATCAGCTTCACGAGTAATTTCAATACGACGTCTTTTCGCTTCAGACTCACCAATTAATCCAGCATTTAAATCAGCATCTATTGCCATTTGTTTACCTGGCATACCATCTAATGCGAAACGAGCGCCTACTTCCGCTATTCTTCCAGCTCCTTTAGTAATGACTATAAAATTAATAATAACTAAAATAATAAATACTGTTATTCCTATAAAAAAATCACCTCCAACTAAAAAATGCCCAAATGCTTCAATAACATGTCCAGCAGAAGCCGTACTAATATGACCTTTTAAAAGAATAATACGAGTAGAGGCAATATTTAAAGATAAGCGTAACAAAGTAGAAAACAATAACATTGTCGGAAAAGAAGCAAAATCTAAAGTATTTTTTGTAAACATAGCTACTAATAAAATTAAAATAGATAAAGCAATATTAAAAGTAAAAAAAAGATCTAAAATAAAAGGGGGTAATGGTAAAACCATCATTGACAGAATAATTAATAGTAATAATGGTGTAACTAATTGATTAAAACGAATAATTTTTAATTCATGTATTTTTTTTAAAAATAAAAATAAATTTTTTATCATATTCTTCCTTATCTATATATCTAAATTTGATGGTATAGACAAATTATGCGGTTTTTGTGGGTATTTTTTTTTAGGATTTCGTGTTTTATTCCATTCTTTTAGTCGCCAAGCCCATAATAATATTTCAGCAATTACTGAATATAACGATTCTGGTATATATTTTCCAACTTCAGAATTATAATATAATATTTTTGCTAAATCAGGTGATTCAAATATAGGAATAGAATTTTCCGTTCCTTTTTTAGCAATTGCTAAAGCTAATAACCCCTTACCTTTAGCTAATACTTGAGGAGCTCCCATAATATTTTCCTGATAATGTAAAGCAACAGCATAATGTGTAGGATTAGTAATAATTACATCTGATTTTGATATTTTTTGTAACATATAGCGTCTAGAAAGCATTCTCATTACTTGTAATATACGTCTTTTTATACTAGGATTACCTTCAATTTCTTTATATTCATCTTTTACTTCTTGCTTAGTCATTTTTAATTTTTTAAAATACATTAATCTTTTAAATAAAAAATCTAAAATAACTACAGGAATATGTGTAATAATTGCTATTATTACACTAAAAAAAACAATATAAAAATTACGAAAAAAAAATAAATAATGTATATTAGAATCAAAAGATAATAATTGCATTCTTTGATGAAATAAAAAAAGCGTTATACAAACTGCAATTAAAATAAATTTTATTAACATTTTAAACAAATCAAAAATTGATTCAATAGAAAAAAAACGCGATATATTGACCAATGGATTTATTTTAGAAAAATTTAATTTTAAAGGAGATAAAACAAATGTTCCTCCTCCAAAAATTACAGGACCAATTAAAGAAATAAGCAATGTTCCAATAAAAATAATTGCAAATATTGGAAATATTTGTATACAAAATAAAAGTAAACTCTTCTTAATAATAAAATAATTAATCATTATATTTCTATTTAACATAAAAAATATCTGAAATAAAATAATAAAACTTGAAACTATATTTGAAAAATAAAAATAAAACACTGAAACAAAAAAAACTGTTAATAAAAAAATATTTAATTCCTGAGAATAATAATTCTCTCCTTTATTTTGAGCTTTTTTTAACCGATGATTGGAAGGTTGCTCTGTTTTTTCTGCACTAGAATTACTATCCATAAACTACCTCAAAAAGATGTTTTTTAATATTAATTTCATATACTATTGATATTAATTTAAAAAATATTTTTTATCATATTTAATTATAATAATAATTTTTATAATTTTAAATTAATATTAATCTTATATATAAATAATTAAAAAATTTTTTATTGTTAATATAACTTTTAGTTATAAAACAGAAAGGAAAAAAATGCGCACTAGTCAATATTTATTATCTACATTAAAAGAAATTCCACATTCTTCTGAAATTATTAGCCATCAATTAATGATTCGAGCAGGATTAATTCGTCAATTATCTTCTGGAATATACACATGGATGCCAACAGGAGTTAGAGTCTTAAAAAAATTAAATGCGATTATTAAATATGAAATAGATCAAATAGGGGGAATAGAAGTTAACTTACCTAATATACAACCTATTAAATTATGGAAAAAAACTAATAGATGGAAAACATATGGAAATGAATTGTTTACTGTTAAAGACCGTAATAATAATAATTTTGTATTAGGACCTACTCATGAAGAAGTCATTACGACATTAGTAAAACAAGAAATAAAATCTTATAAAGAATTACCACTTCTATTATATCAAACAAAAACTAAATTTAGAGACGAAATACGCCCCCAATTTGGAATTATTAGAACAAAAGAATTTATCATGCATGATGCATATTCTTTTCATAACCAAAATAATTGTTTGTTTAAACAATATGAAATTATAAAAACAACATACAAAAAAATTTTTTCTCAAATTAATTTAAACGTAAATATCATTACTGCAGATCCAGGATCAATAGGAGGAAAAATATCACATGAATTTAGAGTAATTATTAATAACAGTAAAAAAGAAAAAAATCAAAATCATCAATTAAACGAAAATTATTTTTGTAAATTAGTAAATTTAACAAATATATTTTTTATAAAATATTTTACTAATATTAAAAAACAAAAAATTAATTTATTTGCATGTTTAATCAATATTAATGACAAAGTTTGTTTAAAACAAATTGCAAATTCTTTACAAATAAAAGAAAAATTATATTTTGCTACATTACAAGACGTTCAATATTTATTAGGAGAAAAAGAAAACATTAATTTTGAATTAATCAGATCTAATTTACCATTAATTATAGAAAAAAAATTTTTTAAAATAAAAAATTTTAACATATATTCTGAAACATTAAATATATGCTTTATTAACAATAAATGGAAAAAAAGTTTTCCTGATCCTATCGTAGAAAAAATAAATCAATTAATTAAAGTAAAAGATAATAAAATTAATGAGAACAACAATTCTACCAATAATAAAACATTAGAAATTGCACATATTTTTCAAATTGGAACAAAATATTCAAAAAATTTTAATTTAAAAATTAAAAATCAAGAAGGAATAAACGAATATGTAATAATGGGTTGTTATGGTATTGGAGTTACAAGAACTATTGCTGCAGTAATAGAACAAAATTTTGATAATAAAGGAATAATATGGCCTATTAAAATCGCTCCTTTTATAGTTTCTATAATTCCAATTAATATGTACTATTCTAAATTAGTAAAATGTAAATCTGAATTTTTATATAATACTTTTAACAAAATGAATATAGATGTTTTATTAAATGATAAAGATGAAAATACAGGAGTTATGTTTTCAAATATGGATTTAATCGGTATACCATACCATATTATTGTTAGTGAAAAGTATTTAATTAAACATCAAGTTGAATTACAATTAAGAAAAAATCAAAAAAAATTTTTTTTAAAAATAGAAGAAGCGATTAATTTTATTAAAAAAGAAATTTTTTATTAAATTAGTGTATTAGTTGTTTTTTGTTTTAAAAATAGAATCGATATTATAATCTATTATCGTATAAAGATATTAATATCGTTTCGTTTTTTTATATTTAAAATAATATTTTTTTCTCCTAAAGTAGATTGGATAGTATTTAAAAATTTATTATCAGGAAAAATATGCCATGTATTTTGTAACTTCAATTTTTGCATAGCATATTGTTGATTTTTGTCATAATAAATATAAACAGGAACTTGACCTTTTTTACGATCTTCAAATAGTAACTTCATATTATCTATGTATATTTTAATTAAATATTTATTTTTTAAATATATAGAAATATTTTTAACATATTGATAGCGAATGTATTCGATATTAGTAATATTACTAGCTAATATTTTTACTCTATTAACAAAATAATCAAATATTACTTTTCCCTTTATAATTAGTATCGCATTTTTTTTTAAAAAAAATCGAACGTTTTCTAATAAATCAGAGAAAATTAATACATCTAATGTAATAGATCCATCAAAAATAGTTAATAAAGCAATTTTTGTTTTCTTTTTTGTTAATTTAAACTTAACATTATTTAACATTCCTGAAATAATAATATATTTATTTATATTATTTTTAGAAATATCAGATAATTGAACAAAATTAATATAATTTTTTAATTCAATTAAATACTCATTCATAGGATGATCTGAAAGATATAAACCAAGTGATGCATACTCATATTCTAAAAGTGTTTTTTTTGTCCATTCAAAATTGTATTTTTGTTTTTGCATACTAATTTTTTTTAGTTCATTTAAAGGAGATCCAAAAAGATCTTGCTGTTGATTATTTTGATGTTTTAAAAATTGCTTAACTGAAGAAAAAACAGATGGTAAAATTCGAATTAAATAACAACGATTAGTATTAATACAATCAAAACATCCAGAAAGAATTAATTTTTCTATGATTTTAACAGTAATTTTGCTAATAAATACTCTTAAACAAAAATCAAATAAATCAACAAACAATCCCTTTTCTTTTCTGTTTTTTAAAATAAATCGAATAAAAAATTCGCCCATTCCTTTAATAGCACTCATTCCATAAATAATTTCTTTATTTGCGTTAACAGAAAAATAATACTGACCAGTATTAATACACGGAGATAAAATCGTTATTTTCATACGTTTACATTCGTGTACTAATTTAATTAATTTATCAATGTTATCATTATCAGAAGTCATAACTGCAGCTAAAAATACTGCGGGATAATAATATTTTAACCACATTGTTTGATAAGTAATCATTGCATAAGCTGCAGAATGAGATTTATTAAAACCATATCCTGCAAATTTTTCTAATAAATCAAATATTTTTATTGACAATTCTTTATCAATACCTTTCTTTTGTGCTCCTATTTGAAAAATAGAACGTTGATTTTTCATTTCAATAGGATCTTTTTTACCCATCGCTCTCCTTAATATATCAGCTTCACTTAATGTATATCCTGATAATACTTGTGCAATCTTCATCACTTGTTCTTGATATAAGATTATTCCATATGTAGATTTTAAGATGGGTTTTAAAGATTCATGTTGCCATCGCTGGTCAGGATAATAAATATCTTCTCTGCCATGTTTTCTGTTGATATAATTATCAACCATTCCAGACTGTAGGGGGCCGGGTCGAAAAAGAGCAACTAAAGCAATCAAATCTTCAAAACAATCAGGTTTTAATCTTTTAATTAATTGTTTCATACCTAAAGATTCTAATTGGAAAATTCCTACAGTATCAGAGTTGTATAAAATAGAAAAAGGCTTCTTATCTTCTATTGATATTGTATTAACATTAATTACAGTATTGCTATTTTTAAATAATTTGTTAATGTTACTAATCGTAAATTGAATAACTGTTAATGTTTTTAACCCCAAAAAATCAAATTTTACTAAACCAATTGACTCAATATCATATTTATCAAATTGTGTTAACGGATTTTTTCCATTTTCATCTAAATAAAGCGGTAAAAAAGTAGTAATTTTACAAGGGGCAATGATAACACCTCCTGCATGTTTTCCTATATTACGAGTAACACCTTCTAATCTTTTAGAAATATCTACAACACGTTTTACATCATTATTTGTATTATATAATTCCATTAACTCATCATTATTAGAAAATGCATAATTTAATGTTATACCAATATCCATAGGTATTAATTTAGACAAATAATTTATAAAACCATAAGGATAACCTAAAACTCTTCCAACATCTCTAACAACTGATTTTGCAGTCATAGTACCAAACGTAATAATTTGTGCAACAGCATCTATTCCATATCTTTTTTCAACGTGGTTAATAACTAAATCACGTTTTTCCATACAAAAATCAATATCAAAATCCGGCATTGAAATTCGATGAGGATTTAAAAATCTCTCAAATAATAAATCAAATTTTAAAGGGTCTAAATCTGTAATTCCTAATACATATGCAACTAACGATCCTGCTCCAGAACCTCTACCAGGACCTACTGCAATATTGTTTTTTTTGGCCCATTGTATAAACTCCATAACTATTAAAAAATAACCGGGAAATCCCATATTATTAATTACTTTTAATTCTAATTCTAATCTATTAATATATTTTTTTTTTAAAACATTAATGTCTTGATTGAATTTAGATTCATTAAATTTAAATTTTTTATTTAAACCATGATAGGCTAATTTAATTAAAAATTTTTTTTCATGAATATTATTTTTAGCATCAAATTCAGGTAAAAAACTTTTATTTAACTTAAAAAAATAATTACAACGTTTTGCTATCTCTACACTATTTAAAATAGATTCTGGTATATCAAAAAATAAATCTATCATTTCACTTTCAGATCGCAAAAACTGATTTTCTGTATAAATATTTTTTATATTTAATTGAGAAGCCATAACTCCTTGGTTAATAGCCATTCTAATATTATGGATATAAAAATCATTTTGTTCTAAAAAACATACTGCATTTGTTGCAACTATTGGAATATCTTGTTTGTGTGATAAATGTATCACTTTATTAATATACTCTTCTTCATTTCTTCTCCCAATTCGTTCTATTTGTAAATAAAATGACATAGGAAAATGTTTTTTATAAAAATTTATAATTTTATCAACAATAACCCATTTTTCTCGTAATAAATTATAACCTAATTCTCCTAACATTCCTCCTGACAATATTATTAAACCATCACTAAATTTTTTTAACCAACTATACTCTATTTCAATATTTATCGTCTCTAACCTTGGCACTTTATAAGCTAAAGTAGTTAATATAGAAATATTCTTATAACCTTGATCATTACATACTAATAAAGTAATTCTATAAGATGTATTTGGTTGAAAAATAGACTTAATATTCAAATCTATTCCAATAATAGGTTTTAATCCAAATGTATGTGAAACTTTATAAAATTTTAAAGAACCAAATAAGTTTGCAAAGTCAGTTATTGCAATACAACACATATTTAAATCTACTGCTTTCTTAACTATTTTATAGGGATTAGCTAATCCATCGATAATGGAAAAATCACTGTGTACATTTAAATGTACAAATTTTGGCATAGTCATATTTTAAATCTATATATTTAATAATTACGAATTTAATTAAATTAAATAATAAAAAATCTTATTTTAAAACAAAAATTTCATTATGTCTAATATCATTAGAAACTATAAGTAAAATATAAAATATAAATTTATTATTTAAATAGTAAATTTCATGATTTCTATATCAATAAAGTAGTAAAAAAAATTATTGTTTATTCAATAACGAAATACAAGATTGAGCAACTATCTTAGAATTAACTACAGCAATAGATTCAAATATAAAAAATTTATGTTTATATACTTTTAAAGTAGTTGAAATATATATTTGGTCTCCAGGATAAATAAACTGTTTAAAAACAGTATCATTAATTTTTACTATAGGAAAAATAGAATTATTTGTTTGTTTATCAGATTGATTGCTAGATTTTACTAATATATACGCAGATTGAGCCATTGATTCTAATATAAAAACTCCTGGAAAAACTGGGTATTGATTAAAATGGCCTTGTAGAAAATGATCATTTAAACTAACATTTTTTAATGTTTTAATATAATCTTTTTCATTGCATTCAACAATTTTATCAATAAATATAAAAGGATATTGATGTGGTAAGATATTCAAAATTTTATTTTTTTGTATCATTATATTCTTCGTTTAAATTATTTGAAAAAATCTAATATGATTATTGAATAATTAACAAATAATTAAATTTTATTTATAAATAATTTTTGATAAAAATATAAAACGTCAATTATTCAATATTAATTGATCTAACAACATATAAATTTATGTTAATAAAATTTATAAATATTTATATATAAAATATATATTTATATATATTTATTATTTATAACATTGTTTTGATAAAATAAATACTTAATATTATTTTTAATAAAATAAAAAACGCCGTTTATTATTTTATATAATTCAAAAATATAAAAATGTATTAATTAAACGGCGTTATTAAAACTATATCTGCATAATATCTGATTCTTTTTTTATTAAAATTTTATCAATTTTATCAATATATAAATTTGTTATTTTTTGAATTTCATGTTGGATCTTTTTTTCTTCATCTTTAGAGAGAATTTTTTCTTTTAATGCCATTTTAGCTATGTCATTATTTTCTCTTCGAATATTTCTTACTTCAATACGAGCTTGTTCCGCTTCTTTTTTTACATTTTTAACTATTTTTTTTCTATTTTCTTCTGTTAAGAAAGGAACAGAAACATATACACTATTCCCTCTAATACTAGGTGTAAATCCTAAATTAGCACTCAATATAGATTTCTGAATAAATATATTATAAGAAGTATCAAAAGAATTAATTTTTAAAGTTCGAGGATCGCTTAATACAATATTAGCAACTTGACATAAAGATGTTTTTTTACCATAATATTCAATATAAATATTATTTAATATTTCAGGTTTTACACGATTAGTTCTAATAGAATTAATACGATTTTTAAATGCTAATAAAGATTGCTCCATCTTTTTTTTTGTATTTTCAATGCTATTTTTAATCAATTTAAACATTCCTACTATTAAATAGTAAACAAAAAAATAATTATTTATTATATTTAAATTTATTTTTATATATACAGATTATTATTTGCATAATTATATTCCCGATATACATTATATTATTTTATAATAAATATATTATAAAGAAATTAATGTTCCTTCCTTTTTTCCTAAAATAATTTTATATAAAGTTTTAGGTTTAGTAATATTAAAAATACAAATTGGAATGCCATATTCACGAGCTAAAGTAAAAGACGTTAAATCCATAACTTTTAAATCTAAATCTAAAATATCTTTATATGTTAATTTTTCATACATAATAGCATTAGTATTTTTTTTAGGGTCATCAGAATAAACTCCATCAACTTTAGTTCCCTTTAAAACAATATCTGCATTAACTTCAATTCCTCTCAAACATGCTGCAGAATCAGTTGTGAAACATGGGTTACCAGTACCACATGAAAAAATAACAACATTTTTTTTAGAAAGAAATTTAATAGCATTTTCCCAATTATAAGTTTCACATACACTTACTAAAGGAATAGCTGACATTAAACAACTTTTAATATTATTTCGATGCATAATATCTTGTAATGCTAATCCATTTATTAATGTTGATAACATACCTATATGATCAGCAACAATATTATTCATACCTAATTCTGACAACTGGACTCCTCTAAATAAATTTCCAGCTCCTACAACTATACCTATTTCAATATTTAATTCTAATAATAATTTTATTTCTTGTACAATATGGTTTAAAGATTGTTCACAAATTCCAAATTTATCAGAACCTTGTAAAACTTCACCGCTTAATTTTATTAGAATACGCCGATAAATCGGTTTCATATTAGGTAAATACTCATTTTTATATGTATAAATCTTAAATTTGAATTACATGTATAAATTTTATTATGATTTAATCGAATTAATTAGATGTATTTATTAAAGTAGTCAACATAAAAATAATTAATAATACTTTTAATTATTTTTTTCTCCTAATTCATATCGAATAAAAGATAATATTTTAATATTCTTTTCTTCTAATACTTCTTTTACTGTTTTACTTGTATTAAAAATAAATGGTTGATTAACTAAAGAAATTTCATTAATAAATTTATCCATTTTACCTTTAATAATATGACTCTCTTGAACAGTATTTTTATTTAGTTTTTTTGTTAATTGGAATTGTATATCATATTCACGATTTATTACTGCAGGCGGTATATCAGAAACACTAATATATTTAGGATTACTTGCTGCGATGTGCATTGCAATATTTTTAATAAATTTTTTGTTTGCTATATAACTATTATTTGTTACCGCAACAATAACACCAATACGGAAATTATGTAAATAAAAAACAGTATTTAGATTCTCCATAGTGTAACATCGTTGAATAATTATATTTTCTCCAAATTTAGAAACTAAATTTATTCTTTTTGTTTCAAAAAAATCTTGAACTTTTTTTATATCACTTATTTTATTATCTATAATAAAATTAATGACATCATTACTAAAAATATTAAATTCTTCATTTCTTGATACAAAATCAGTTTCACAATTGATTTCTAATATAGTAGAGCATGAATTTTTTTTCTTGATTAAAACAATTCCTTCTAAAGTTGATCTTGAATTAATTTTTTGTGATTTAGATATACCTTGTATTCTAAGATAATCGATAGATTTTTCAATATCTCCTTTATTAAATAATAATGCTTTTTTGCATTGTAAAATACCAACACCAGTTTTTTTTCTTAATTCCTTAATCAGATCAGTATTGAAATTCATTATTATAATCCTAACAAACATCATTGTGAATAAAAACTAAAAAGTTGTATTTAATAAAATTAAATTAATTGAAAATTTTAACTTAATATTAACAAAAAAATAATTTTATCAATTATTAATGTAAAAATTATTCTACATCATGATTCATTTTTAAAACATTTTTTACTTCAACATTAATAATAGAACTAGTAACATATTTTAAATATAATTGAATTGAACGTACAGAATCATCATTACCTGGTATTATATAATTAACACCATCAGGATTGGAGTTTGTATCTACGATAGAAAAAACAGGAATACCTAAATTACTAGCTTCTTTAATCGCAATTTTTTCATGATTTGCATCAATTACAAACAATGCATCTGGTAAACCACCCATATTCTTTATACCACCTAAACTATTTTCTAATTTAAACAGTACTCTATTTCTAGTTAAAACTTCTTTTTTAGTTAATTTATCAAATGTACCATCTTGAGATTGTGCTTCTAAATCTTTTAATCTTTTAATAGATTGACGTACTGTTTTCCAATTAGTTAGCATACCTCCTAACCAACGATAATTAACATAATGCTGTTTACATAAAATTGAAAATTCTTTAATAGATTTACTAGCAGCTTTTTTCGTACCAACAAAAAGAATCTTACCTTTACGAAAAACAATTTTTTTTAATTCTTGAACAGCAGATTGAAATAAAGGAAGGGTTTTTTCTAAATTAATAATGTGTACTTTATTTTTCGTTCCAAAAATAAATGGCTTCATTCTTGGATTCCAATAACGAGTTTGATGACCAAAGTGAACTCCTGCATGTATCATATCCTGCATCGAAATACTATTCATATAATTCCTTATTAAAAAAAATGAAATTAATTTATTAAAAATTACTGTATTATGAATATTAATAATAAAAATTATAAAAAATTCTAAATAAGTAATTAATATATTATAGACAAAAAATAAAAAATTACTATTTAGTAAAGTTAATTTTAATATATTATTAATGTATACAAATAAACTTTTATTAAAAAAAATATTTAATAATAAAAATACATATATATAAAACAAATTTTTTATTTTATTCTTAATTAAATATATTATTTTTGATAGAATACTTTAATTTTAAAAAAATGGAAAAAAATGCAAAATATTATCATTAAAAAAAAACACGAAATACAAAAAATGCGTTTATCTGGAAAATTAGCAGCGAATGTATTAGATATGATTGAAAAATATTTACAACCTTTAATAAGCACCGAAGAAATCAATAATATTTGCTATAATTACATTATTAATACACAAAAAGCTATTCCTGCTTGTTTAGGTTATAAAGGATTTCCAAAATCTATTTGTATTTCTATAAATGATGTAGTATGTCATGGAATACCAAATAAAACCGAAATAATTAAAAACGGAGATATTGTTAATATTGATGTTGCAATTATAAAAGATGGTTACTATGGCGATACTTCAAGAATGTTTTTAATTGGTAATGTTGACTATATGTCAAAAAAACTATGTAATGTTACTCAAAATAGTTTGTACCAATCTTTACGTATTATTCAATCTGGAATTTCTTTGTCTGAAATTGGAAAAAGTATACAAAAATACGTAGAAAAAAATAATTTTTCAATAGTTAAAGAATATTGCGGTCATGGAATAGGAAAATCATTTCATGAAGAACCGCATATATTGCATTATGATAACAAATATAATAAAAATATAATACTACAAGAAGGAATGATATTTACTATTGAACCAATAATTAACGCTGGATCTGCTGAAGTATATTGCACAAATGATCATTGGACCGTTAAAACAAAAGATAAATCTCGTTCTGCTCAATATGAGCATACAGTGCTAGTAACAAAAAGTGGATGTGAAATTTTAACAATACAAAAATACGAAAAAATTGAAAAAATATTAATTAACAATTAAAAATAAATTTAAATATACTTACTTCTTAATCTTATTAAAAAAAATACAAATTTTTACAATATATAAATATTATGTTGTTAATAAAATAATACGAGGTACATATTAAAACTATGGAAATTTTAAAAAAAACTATTGATAATCTATATGAAAATAAAAATACAATTAATGCTGATAACATCAATACAGAAGACTTAAATACTATTCATCAAATTATTAATATGTTAGATAAAGGAGAAATAAGAATTTCAGAAAAAATTGATAATAAATGGATTACTAATCAATGGATAAAAAAAGCTGTATTGTTATTTTTAATGATACAAAAAAATAAAATCATACATGGTTTAGAAACAACATATTATGATAAAATAGATTTAAAATATAGCGATTACAATGAAGAAAAATTTCAAAAAGAAAATGTACGTGTAGTACCTCAAGCAACAGTTAGATACGGATCCTTTATTAATTCAAATAGTATATTAATGCCTTGCTATGTCAATATAGGTGCATATATAGGCAAAAATACTATGGTTGATACTTGGTCTACTGTCGGATCATGTGCTCAAATAGGAGATAATGTTCATTTATCTGGAGGAGTAGGAATAGGAGGAGTACTTGAACCTATGCAGTCTAATCCTACTATAATAGAGAACAATTGTTTCATTGGAGCAAGATCTGAAATAGTAGAAGGTGTGATTGTAGAAGAAGGATCGGTTATTTCTATGGGAGTATATATTGGACAAAGTACGAAGATATACGACAGAGAAACTGGTAAAATAATATACGGAAGAGTCCCATCAAAATCAGTAGTTGTACCAGGAAATTTAATGTCTAAAGACAAAAAATGCGGTCTTTATTGCGCAGTCATTGTTAAAAAAGTTGATTCAAAAACATTAAGTAAAGTAGAAATTAATCAATTATTACGTAATTATGATTCTAGTGCAGATATAAATTAAACGTTAATATTATAAATTTTTATAATATTTTATTCTTCCATAAGATAATTTTTTATCGGAAGAATAAAATATTCTATTTAATAATTTGATAATATTCTGAATGTATCAAAAATAACTATGTATTTAAAATTATTAAATTTAATTTAATTTTTATTGATATATTTTAATATATAAAAGTGTAATTATTGAAATTAATTTATTACAATTATTTTTAATATATAATTAAAAGTACATTCAAATATATACATATTAAATTCGTATATGTACTCGATAAAAAATTTCGTGTATAATTCATAAAAATTTAATTAGAATAACTTTTTTTATTAATAATTTAATTGCATACATGTTAAATATGTAAACCATATAAATTTATATTTAAAGACGTTTATTTTATTTAACTATAAATATATTTTTAAAATGAACAAAAAATAATTAATATCATTTAAATTTATTAATTTTATTTAAAAATATTAATAAAATTATTTAATTTTTTTATAAAATAAAATTAAATTGTGTTTAAAACATATTGATTTTTACTAATTCCATATCACTTAATAACCAATTAAATAATTAATATATTAATCAATATCAAAGTATTTTTTAAAGAAAGGAATTTTAAATAAATGCATCCAATTGAAATATTATCTGGATCTGAAATGGTAGTTAAATCTTTAATTAATTTACAGGTAAAATACCTATTCGGATATCCAGGAGGAGCTATTCTTGATATTTATGACGCTCTTAAAACTGTTCCTAACAATCCATTAGTTCATATTTTAGTAAGGCATGAACAGGGGGCGACACATATGGCCGATGGATATGCAAGATCTACTGGAAAAGTAGGGGTAGTTCTTGTTACTTCAGGTCCTGGAGCAACGAATGCTATTACAGGTATTGCTACTGCGTATATGGATTCTGTTCCAATGATAATCATATCAGGACAAGTCGCATCTTCATTAATTGGATTTGACGCATTTCAAGAATGCGATATGATTGGTATATCAAGACCAATTGTTAAGCACAGTTTTTTAGTAAAAAAACCAGAAGATATCCCCTTGACCTTTAAAAAAGCATTCTGGATTGCATCTACCGGTAGACCGGGACCAGTTGTAATAGATTTACCTAAAGATATTTTAAATCCGCTAATTAAAAAAGAATTTATTTGGAATCAAAATATTTGTATTAGGTCTTATCAATCGCATGCTAAATATGATAATGAAAATAAAATCAATAAAATTATTGAACAATTAGTTCGATCTGAAAAACCAATTATATATGCCGGAGGTGGGGTTGTAATATCTCAAGCTAATAAAGAATTACTATACTTAGCTGAAAAATTAAATATTCCAGTAACTACATCATTAATGGGTTTAGGTTGTTTTCCTGGAACACATATACAAAATTTAAAAATGTTAGGAATGCATGGAACATATGAAGCTAATATGGCAATACATCACTCTGACACAATATTAGCTATAGGAGTGCGTTTTGATGATAGAACAACAAATAATTTAACAAAATATTGTCCTAATGCAACTATAATACATATAGATATTGATCCTACTTCTATTTCAAAAACAGTAACTGCAGATATTTCTATTATCGGCAATGCAAAACAAATCTTAAATAAAATAATAGAAATATTAAATAAAAAAAAGATAACTGATAGAAACGATTTTTTAAAAAAATGGTGGGAAAAAATTAATCAATGGAAAAAAAAAGATAGTTTGTATTATAACAATGATAATAATTCTATAATTAAACCACAATTTGTTATTGAATGCTTATGGCATTTAACACAAGGCAAAGCGTACATCGCTTCAGATGTTGGTCAACATCAAATGTTTACTGCATTATATTATCCTTTTAAAAAGCCCAGAAGATGGATTAATTCAGGAGGGTTAGGAACAATGGGTTTTGGTTTACCTGCAGCACTAGGAATCAAGTTAGCATTTCCTAATGAAATTGTAATATGTATTACAGGTGATGGCAGTATTCAAATGAATATTCAAGAACTATCTACTGCAAAACAGTATGATATTCCTATCTTAATTCTAAACCTGAATAATAATGCATTAGGCATGGTAAAACAATGGCAAGATATTCATTATTCCGGTCGTCACTCGCATTCTTATATGAATGCATTGCCTGATTTTTTAGCTTTATCTAAATCGTATGGTCACGAAGGCATTCAAATTAAAAATTATTCTGAAGTGAAAAAAAAATTAAAAAAAGCTATAAAAATATTAAAATCAGGCAAACTAGTATTTGTTGATATCATAGTCGACCCAAACGAACATGTATATCCAATGCAAATTAAAGGTGGCGGAATGAACGAAATGCAATTATATAAAAAAAACGAGAATCAATAACTATGCGAAAAATTTTATCTATTCTATTAGAAAATGAATTTGGAGCTTTATCAAGAGTAATAGGGCTTTTTTCTCAAAGAGGTTATAATATAGAAAGTGTTACTGTTGCTCCTACTCAAGATCCTTCTATATCGCAAATGACTATACAAACTAATGTAGAAGACGAAAAAGTTATTGATCAAATACAAAAACAATTATATAAATTAATCAATGTAATACAAATCAAAGAAATCGGGTCCTCTCCTCATATAACAAGAGAAATAATGTTATTAAAAATACAAATTGATAAAGACAAAAGAAACGATATTATTCCGATTACTAATACTTTTAAAGGAAAAATTGTACATTTTACAAATACAATAATGATTATACAAATATGTGGAAAAACTGAAAAAATTATGGAATACGTTTCAATTATTGAAAAAATTACAAAAATATTAGAGATAGCAAGATCAGGGCTAATCGGAATATCAAAACCATAAATATCATATTTTGATAATATTAAATTGTAAAGTTATTAATAATAATCAGTTTATTTTTTTAAAAATTACTTATTTATAAAAAAATTATTAAAAATATTTACGTAAAAAATGAATAATAAAAAAAAAATGCATAATTCTGTATTATTAAAAGAATCTATAAAAGAACTAAAGATCAAAAAAGATGGATTATATATTGACGCAACATTTGGATATGGAGGTCATTCAAAATTAATATTAAAATCTCTTAATGATAATGGAATGTTATATGCTTTTGATCAAGATCCCGATGCTATTGCTTATGCTCATACAATTAAATCAAACAAAATAAAAATTTTTCATACAAGATTTTCTCAAATTTATAAAATTGCTTGCAATGAAAACATAAATGGAAAAGTAGATGGAATTCTAATTGATTTAGGGATGTCTAATGTGCAGTTGCAAACTGCTTCGCGAGGATTTTCTTTTATGAAAGATGGATTATTAGATATGCGAATGAATCCACAATTAGGCATTCCAGCCTTTGAGTGGTTAAATAAAGAAAAAGAAAAAAATATCGCAGCAGTAATTAAAAATTTTGGAGAAGAACGATTTTATAAAAAAATTGCATATAATATCGTTCAACAAGCTAAAAAAAAACCTATTACAAGAACAATAGATCTTGTTAATATAATACAAAGAATTATTCCAAAAAAAACAGGGTTAAAACATCCAGCAACAAGAACTTTTCAAGCTATTCGTATATATATTAACGAAGAATTAAATGAAGTAAACAATGTTTTATTAAATGCTGTAAAAGTATTGAAAAAAAATGGAAGAATTGCAATTATTAGTTTTCATTCATTAGAAGATCGTATTATTAAAAAATTTATGAATAATTTTGGAAAAATGAAAGAATTTCCGAGTAATATGCCAATTAATGAAATTCAAAAGAAACATTTTTGTAAACCAATATTAAAAATATTTAAAAAAATTAAACCTAGTCAAGATGAAATTTATAATAATCCTAGCGCAAGAAGTGCAATATTAAGAGTTGCTGAAAAAAAATAAAAAAATTTTAATTTAAGACTATTAATATATAAATTTTTACAAATAAAAAATTTGTTTATTTCAAATTTTTATATAAGACATTAAATGTTTTAATAAAAACATTTTTTATTATTATAAAATAATATAAAATTAAAAAAATAATATTTTTCTTTTTTATAAAAAAATAATAACTAGTTAATGTTTAAAATTTAAAATAAAATTTAATATTAAATGCATGTACAAATAAAAATTAAAAAATTATTTATTTTTTACTATTAACAATATCATCGTTTTTAACGAAATAAATTTTAAAATATTTTCTATATTTATTTTCAAATAAAAAACATTTTTTATCTTATTAAAAATAATTATATAACAAATTAATTATTTTCACGTCTTTCATGAAAATCACATAAAAATTAATAATTTATAATTCAAAAATTAATTTTTATATAAAATTATTTTTTTTATTTGTAGTAAATAGTATTTCATAATTATAAATTAATTATCATAAAATTTTTTCATATTCAATCTATAAATATTTAAATTTTTAAACAAAACTAAAGATATATTAATTAATAATTAACAATAAATCTTTTAATAAAAAAACAAAAAACAAGCAATTTAAACAAATTGTTTCCAATAAAAAATGTAAAACAGGCTAAACATAATGATAAAATCAGTAAATCGGGAATTATTAGTAGGTTTAGATATTGGAGCAAAAAAAATTATTACACTAGTAGGAGAAATAGTCGATTCTAAAATTAATATTATCGGATTTGGAGAATGTAAATCACAAGGAATTGATAGAAATGGAATAAATGATTTTGATTCAGTTGTTGATTGTATAAAAAATTGCATTAATCAAGCAGAAAAAACTGCAAAATGTAAAATTAACTCTGTTCTTCTTTCTATCTCTAATAAATCTATATACGCTCAAAACGAAACAGGATTAATTACTATACCTCAAGAAGAAATTACAGATAAAGATGTAAGAAACGTAATCCATACTGCAAAAACAGTACAGATAAAAAATGAACATAGTATATTACATACTATACCAAAAGAATATATTATTGATAAAAAATATACTATTAAAAATCCGATTGGAATGTCTGGAATTAGAATGGAATCTAATATACATTTAATCACTTGCTCTAAAAATATAGTACAAAATTTAAACAAAGCTATTAAAAAATCCGGAATCAATAGCGATCAAATGATTTTTTCTGGATTAGCTTCTAGCTATTCAGTACTTACTAAACAAGAACGTCATTTTGGAGCATGTACAATTGATATAGGGGCAGAAAATATTGATATTACTATTCACTTTTCTAATGCTTTAGAATACAGTAAGGTAATACCTTATGCTGGTAATATCGTAACAAAAGATATAGCATATGCTTTTTCTATTTCAAATAACGAAGCAGAAAAAATTAAGATTAAGTACGGATCAGCTTCGGAATGTGATGTCATAAAAAACGATACTATTGAAGTATTTAATGTTAATGGAGATGTGATAAAAAAAATTGCACAACAAAAATTAACTGAAGTCATTGAATCCAGATATACTGAATTATTATTTTTAATAAAAAATGAAATAATCAAAGCTCAAGAAATTATGGCAATAAATAACAAAAATAATGAAATTAGAGGCGGTATTATACTTACTGGAGGTGGTACTAAAATAGATTCTATTATACCTTGTGCTCAAAAAGTATTTAATAATTTCCCTGTTCGTATAGGGACTCCAGAAAAAATAATCGAACAATCAATTATTGAATTAAATAAACCAGAATATTCAACAGTAGTAGGATTATTAAAATACGGAAAAACCAAACTAAATCACATAAAAAATATTAATAATTCTAAATTTTCTTTTAAAGAAATGCTAAAAAAAATGGGAACATGGTTAAAAAATAATTTTTAAAATAATTTCGTTAATTAGATGGAACAATATATGGAGATATAATCAATGTTCGAATCAAATGAATCGATGCATGACGCCGTAATTAAAGTAATTGGAGTAGGAGGTGGAGGAAATAATGCTGTTGAACATATGATAAGAGAACAAATAGAAGGAGTAGAATTTTTTGCAATTAATACAGATTCCCAAGCATTAAATAAAATTGAAGTTAATCAAAGAATACAAATTGGAAATAATATAACAAAAGGATTAGGAGCTGGATCAAATCCAGAAGTAGGAAAACTAGCGGCAGAAGAAGACAAAGATGCTTTAAAAGCCGCTCTTCAAGGAGCTGATATGGTATTTATTGCTGCAGGAATGGGTGGCGGAACTGGTACCGGAGCAGCTCCAGTAGTTGCAGAAGTAGCTAAAAGTTTAGACATTTTAACTGTAGCTGTTGTTACTAAACCTTTTAATTTTGAAGGTAAAAAACGCATGTCGTTTGCGGAACAAGGTATAATTGAATTGTCAAAACATGTCGATTCCTTAATTATTATACCTAATGATAAACTACTAAAAGTTTTATCAAGAGGCATTTCCTTATTAGATGCATTTGGAGCTGCTAACGATATACTAAAAGGAGCAGTCCAAGGAATAGCAGAACTAATTACAAAACCTGGTTTAATTAATGTTGACTTTGCTGATGTACGAACAGTTATGCTAGAAATGGGTTATGCAATAATGGGAACTGGTATTGCTTCTGGTGATAATAGAGCAGAAGAAGCTGCTGAAATAGCAATTTCTAGTCCTCTACTAGATGACATAGACTTATCTGGAGCTAGAGGAGTGCTAGTAAATATTACTTCAGGTCATGATTTAAGACTAGACGAATTTGAAACAGTTGGTAACACCATTCGAGCGTTTTCTTCAGATAATGCAACAGTAGTTATTGGAACATCATTAGATTCGGAAATGAACGATACATTACGTGTAACAATAGTTGCTACAGGTATTGGAACAGAACAACTTTCAGAAAATGTTAAAATTAAAAAAAATAAATCATATATAAAAGACATTAGTTCTAGTATTGATTATAGATATCAAAGCATTAATAGAAATATTATCGATCATGAACAATCTAAAAACAATATTTTACAAAAAAATAATGATGTTAAACATATAAATAGAGTAGCAGATAAGGATTGTTTAGATATACCAACATTTCTTAGAAAGAAATAAAATAAACTAATAAAATGATTTATTTTATTTTAAATTATTTCATATCTAAATTAGAAATTTATAATTAGCAATTATTATTATTGTATTAAAATTTAAATTTTGAAAAAAAAATAATTAAAAAAATAAAAAATATAGGATAGATATTTTATAATAATAAAAAAATGATTAATATTAATTTATTAATTTTTAATTAATTATTTTAAACGTATTAAAAAATTTATTAATATTAAAAATATTTTATTTTAATTATATTTTTAAAAAATTTTTATAATATAGTAAAATCTATCCTATAAAAAAATATTTTAATAAACAACTCATTCATTTTTATAAAAATAATTATTCAGTATAAAAAATATGATGAATTTTAGCAAAAAAGCCTCAGCAAAAATAAATAGTATTTTACTTAAAAAAAAAATAAAAGCTCTCTATTTTAGAATACATATCCAAGGAGGTGGATGTAGTGGATTTCAATATAATTTTAATATAGACACAAAAATTAATGATGATGATATCATTATTAAAAAATCAGGAATAAAAATTGCTACTGATAGTATCAGTTTACAATATTTAAAAGGTTCGACAATCGATTATTTAGAAAATCTGGAAGGTTCTAAATTCTTAATTATTAATCCTAATGCAAAAAATACTTGTGGATGCGGGTTATCTTTTAATATTTAATGAAATTAAAACAATTGTTAACTAATTTATTCATCAAAATATTTCAAAAAAATATACAATATTTTAGGTAAAAAAAATGATTATTGGAATAGTAATAGCAATAAAAAAGGAACTGTTATTTTTAAAAAAACATATGCAACATTGCATCTATAAAAATTTATATGGTTTTAAAATATACATAGGATATTTATATAAAAAAAAACAATAATTGTACAATCTGGCATAGGTAAAGTATCTGCTAGCTCTGCTACTACTATGTTAATCATGCATTATGCTCCTAATATTATTGTTAATATAGGATCATGTGGAGCAATTATTCAAAAGATAAAAATTCAAGATATTATCATTCCAAATCAATGCTGTTATCATGATGTTGATGTTTCTAAATTTCATTATAAAATGGGTCAAGTTCCTGGTTATCCTAATTTTTTTTATACAAACAGACTTTTAATAAAAAAAACTGTTATTTCATTAAAAAAATTAAATTATAAATACAAAATCGGAATGATAACGACTGGAGATACTTTTGTTTCAAATAAAGTATTAAAAAAAGAAATAATACATAAATTTCCAAACGCTATTGTTGCAGATATGGAAAGCTGTGCAATTGCACAAATTGCTTATGTTTTTAAAGTACCTTTCTTAATTATTCGTTTTATTTCAGATTTTTCTAATGAAAATGCAGATTTAGATTTTAAAAAATCTTTTTTGTACCCATCAAAAATGATATCAAAAATAATAAAATTAACATTTCAACAATTATAACTTAAATTAATTCTTTATTAGCACACAAAAAAATATAAAGATTTTTAAAACATATCTGCAGCTAATCCTACTGACTCTGATAAAGTAGGATGAGCATGAATAGTTAAAGATAAGTCTTCTGCAGTACATCCCATTTCTATTGCTAAAGTAATTTCATTAATTAATTCTCCTGCATTTAAACCTATTATACTTCCCCCTATTAATCTTCCAGTTAATTTATTAAATATTAATTGTGTTAAACCAGATTCACAACCAGAAGCTAAAGATTTACCTAAATAACTCCAGTTATATTTTAATATTCTAACATTATTTAGTTCTTCTTTATCTGTAACCATATTAATATTTTTTCCTACCCATGCTATTTCTGGAATAGAATAAATAACATTAGGAATAACAGTAGGATTAAAATACCGTTTTAAACCAGAAATAACTTCAGCTGCTATTTTACCTTCATAAATTCCTTTATGTGCTAGCATAGGATGTCCAACGACATCTCCAATAGCATATATATGTGAAACATTTGTTTTTAATTGTGAATCAACATTAATAAATTTTTTTTCATTAAGATTAATACCTAATTTTTCTAAATTTAATTGACTAATATTAGGTTTTCTTCCGATAGAAATAATTACTTGATCATATATATTAGAACTAATTAAATTATCCTTATGTTTAGTATATACAGTAAATTTATTGTCTGTTTTTTTTATTTTTTCTAATTGTGTATCTAATAAAATATTAAAATCATTTTTTGTTTGCTGTTTAAAAATATCAAAAAAATTCTCATCAAGATCCGGAAATAAATTTGATTTATTATCAATAATATCAATATTAGAACCAAAAGATGAATATAGAGTTGCCATTTCCAATCCTATTGCTCCAGATCCTACTATTAATAATCGTTGAGGAATTTGTGACATCTTTAATGCATTAGTAGAATCCCAACAAAATTGCGTATCAAAATTGTTATTTTGTTGTATCTTAATCGGTTTTGAACCAGTTGCTATAATTAAATTTTTAAAAAAAATATCATATTCTTCGTTTAAAGAATTAACAACTACTGCTTGATTAACATTTTTTAATGTAGCTAAACCGGTAATATGTTTTATTTTCTTTTGTTTAATCATTAATTTTAAACTGTTATTTAATTTTAAAATTATACGATTCTTCCAAGATTGGATTTTATCTAAATCAATTTGAGGATTAGAAAATTTAATTCCATAAGAACAAAAAATTTTACTTTCTTTAATAATGCTAGCAAGATGTAATAAAGATTTTGAAGGAATACACCCTACATTTAAACATACTCCTCCTAAATTTAATTCTTTTTCAACTATTACAACATCTAAACCTAAATCAGCAGCTCTAAATGCAGCAGAATATCCAGCAGGACCACTACCAATAATTAGAACTGTAGTATTAATTTTTTTATTCATACATAAATACCCTATTTGATAATTTAGTTCTCAAAATATTTATTATCACTTCCATAAATTTAAAAATTTTATATAAGAAACACACTATCATTATTTAATTTAAAAAACAATCCTCAAAAAATTAAAAAATTCATTGATGACAAGTTATTTTTTAAAAATGTAATAAATTTTGCTGCTTCTAAACCATTTATAATTCTATGATCATACGTTAGTGATAGAGGAATAACAGTACGCGGAATAAATGTATCTCCATTCCATAATGGTTGAGTTCTCATTCTAGAAATGCCTAATATTGCAACTTCTGGATAATTAATTATTGGAGTAAAACCATCTCCTCCTATTTTTCCTAAATTAGATATTGTAAAAGAACCACCTTGTATATCGTCAGGTTTTAATATAAAATTAGCGGCATTAATAGATAATCTATTAATTTCGTCTGCTATTTTTATAATACTAAGTTTATCTGGATTTTTTAATATAGGAACTATTAATCCATTATTTATATCAACGGCAATTCCAATATAGATATATTTTTTTAAAATAATTTTATCATTGTCTTTTGATAATGAAGCATTAAATTTAGGAAAAAATTGTAATGTTTGACTAATTGATTTGACAATAAATGATAATAAAGTGATATGTTTATCATTCTTTTTTAAATCTATATTTATTTTTTTTCTAAAACTCTCTAATTCCGTTACATCTACAAAATCAAAATGAGTTACATGTGGTATAAGTTTATGGCTTGTAAGTAAATTATTTGATACTTTTTTTTGAATACTAGAGATTTTTAAAAAACTTACTTCACCATATTGGTCATAATTTTTAATTTTAGATTGGTTTAATAAAATATTATTTTTATTTATAACTGCATTATTTGTTTCTTTCGCATTTAATGTTTGCAGCATCATATTATTATAAAAATTTTCGACATCTTGTTTTATAATTCTATTGTTTGGTCCAGTAGGTATTATTTTTGATAAATCATCAATATTATATTCCCTTGCCATTCTCCTTACAGAAGGAGAAGCGTGAACAGATGGTAAAAGATTTGTATTTCTTTTACTTATAGATGCTTCTGTATTTAAAATTTTTTCATCAATTAAAGTATTAAGTTTTTCAACATTATTAACATCATGAATATTTTTTTCTTTATTTGTTTTTATGCTAACTAAATTGGAACCAGGAATAACTTTATCCCCAACAGAAACAAATATTTTTTTTAAAATTCCTGCAATAGGTGAAGGAATTTCTATAGACGCTTTTTGACCTTCTACTGTAATCAAACTTTGATTTATTGTTATTAAAGAATTTAATTCAACTAATATTTCAATAACTTCAGCTTCTTCTAAACCAATGTTAGGAACTGTAATTATAACGTCCATTTTTAACCTTTTTTAACATAAACGTGGATTAATTTTTTCTGGATTAATATTAAATTTATAAATCGCATCATAAACTAAAGATATATCTATTAATTTGCACTTATATAATTCTTGCAATGCAGCAAAAACGATATACTTTGCACTTATTTCAAAATAATTACGTAAATTTTTTCTACTATCTGATTTACCAAATCCATCTGTCCCTAAAACATAGTACCAGTGATTAGGAATATATTTACGTACTTGATCAGCATATAATTTTATAAAATCCGATACTGCAACAGTAGGAAAATTATTTAAATTTTGAGTTATAAAAGGAATTTTAGGTTTATGTTTCGGATGCAAGAAATTCCATCTATCACAATCTTGACCATCTCGAGCTAATTCAGTAAAAGAAGTAACACTATATACATCCGATCCAATACCATAATTGTGATTTAAAATCAATCCAGCTTCACATACATTTTGTAATATAGATCCAGAACCCAACAATTGAACACGATAATTAAATTTTCCATAATGAGTTTTTAACTTATATATTCCTTTTATAATACCATTTTCTATTCCTTTTTTCATTTTAGGCATAGTATAATTTTCATTCATCGTAGTTATATAAAAATAAATATTTTCTTGTTTACTACCATACATTCTTTTTAATCCATTTAAAATAATTATTACCAATTCATATATGTAAGCAGGATTATAAGATATACAATTTGGAATTGTAAGCGAGTGAATATGACTGTGCCCATCTTCGTGTTGTAACCCTTCTCCATTTAAAGTTGTTCTTCCTGAAGTTGCTCCTATTAAGAAACCTCGAGCTTGTTGATCTCCAGCAGCCCAAAATAAATCACCTACTCTTTGAAATCCAAACATAGAATAATAAATATAAAATGGAATCATAGGAAAATTATTGCTGCTATATGAAGTAGCAGCTGCTAACCAAGAAGCTGCTGCTCCTAATTCACTAATCCCTTCTTGTAAAATTTGACCTCTTTTATCTTCTTTGTAAGAGATAATTTCATTACTATCTTGAGATATATACTTTTGACCATGAGGATTATAAATTCCTATTTTTCTGAATAATCCTTCCATTCCAAATGTACGCGCTTCATCAGCTATAATAGGTACTATTCTATTTTTTAAATCATTATTTCTCAAAAAAATATTAAGTATTCTGACAAAACCAATAGTAGTAGAAACACCTCTTTTTTGATCTAACAATAAAGATGAAAATTCAGAAATATGTGGTAAAACTAACGCATCAGTAAAATTTATTCTACGTTGAGGAACATAACCTCCTAACTCTTTTCTATTATGATGCATATATGCATATTCTTCTGTATTTTTCTTAAATTTAAAATAAGGTAAATCTATTAAATCATCATCTTCTATTGGAATTTCCAGACGATTTTTAATTTCTTTTAAATCTGCTAAATTAATTTTTTTTACTTGATGCGCTATATTTTTTCCTTCTGCAGATTGACCTAACCCATATCCTTTTGTTGTATGTGCTAAAATAACAGTAGGACACATCGTAGAATTAACAGCTTGATGTAACGCCGAAAACATTTTTTGAAAATCATGCCCCCCTTTTTTCAAATTAATTAATTCATCATCTGTTAAATTTTTAATTAAATTTTTTGTCTCAATATATTTTCCAAAAAAATTTTTTTTAAAATAATCTAAATCTCTAGATGAAAAATTTTGATAATCGCCATCTAATGTTTCATTCATTAATTGTATTAATTTTCCACTTTTATCTTTTTTTAATAAAGCATCCCAACCACTACTCCATATTACTTTTATTACATTCCATCCTGCTCCATAAAAAATATTAAATAATTCATTAATAATTTTACTATTACCGCTAACTGGACCATCTAAACCCTGTAAATTACAATTGATAATAAATATTAAATTATTCAAATTATATTTTGCAGCAACAAGAATAGCTCCTTTGGATTCTGGCTCTTCCATTTCTCCGTCTCCTAAAAAAGCATAAACATGCTGTTTATCAGTATTTTTTAAACCTCGATGATTTAAATATTTTAAAAACTTAGCTTGATATATTGCGCAAATAGAACTCAAACCCATAGAAACTGTTGGAAACTGCCAAAAAGAAGGCATTAACTTTGGATGAGGATAAGAAGATAAACCATTTCCATCAATTTCTTGTCTAAAATTATTCATTTGTATTTCAGTTAATCTATCTTCTAAAAAAGCTCTTGCATAAATACCAGGCGAAATATGGCCTTGAAAATATATTAAATCTCCTCCATATTTATGGTTATCACCTTTAAAAAAATGATTAAAACATACTTCATATATAATAGCAGCGGATTGAAATGACGATAAATGACCTCCTAAATCTAAATCTTTGTTAGTTGCTCGTAAAACGAGTATTAAAGCATTCCACCGAGTTGCTGAACATATTTTTTTTTCTATTTTAATATTGCCAGGATAAGATACATCCTCATATTGAGAAATGGTATTTACATAATCATTTAACTCTTTGTTACTATCTAAATGTATACCTAACGATTTAGAATGTATAATAACTTTATTAATTAAAAATTTTGCTCTTTCCACCCCCTCATTGTTAATTACTGACTGAATAGAATCAATCCATTCACGAGTTTCAATCTCGTCAATATCATAATTTTTTTGCTGATTTTTCATAATAATTCCTTAAATAAAAATACTTTTTGTTAAGTATAAAACTGATATTTTTTATTTAATTGTAAAATTTTTATATTAATTTTATAATATTTATTTTTATATAATTATGTATATTTTATATAACTTACACATAATTTTAAAAAAAAATATTGCTTTAATGTATTTTATATACATTTTAAATATATTTAAAAACACCTTAAAAATTTTTTATATTAACAATCAAAGATCTATATATTTATATGTATTTATATATATTTTTTAAAATATTTTTATTATTAAAACATTTTATTTATTTAACAAAAAATTTAAACTTTTTATAAAAAAATAAAAAAATTAATCTTTATAGCTTTATATAAACTATTTAATATATGTTTCATATATAAATAATATTTTTTTATGATATACTAAAATTTTATTTTAGTTATTTAGAAAAAATTAATAAACATAATGCAGTTATTACTTCTTTTTTAATTCCTTGCAACATGGAAATAAACATTTTAAATGTTTCTTTTTTGTATTCCTGTTTTGGATCTTTTTGTGCATAACTACATAAATGAATACTTTGTTTAATAAACTCAATCGAAGAAAGGTGTTCTATCCATAAATTATCTAACGTTGTTATCATAATATTTTTTTCTAATATTTGAAATTTTTTTATTCCAATTTCTTTTCTTTTTATAGTGTAAAAATACATAAAATATGCATAAATTTTGTGTAAGAAATATTTCTTATTACTAGAACTTAATTCTTTATTAAAATTATCTAGTTTAATATTCATGTAAAATTTATCTAGTAACAATTTTTCTATTTTTTTAATAACATCATTTTTATGATTATCTTTTCTGCAGTTTTCATGAATAACTGAACTAAAAACATCTTTTGCTATAATTAAAATAGTATTACTAATTTCTTTTTTGCATAATAGATAATTCCTTTGTTCATAAATTGTAGATCTTTGATCATTATCAACATCATCATACTCCAATAATTGTTTTCTAATTTCAAAATTACGACTTTCTACTACATTTTGAGCATTTTCTATTGCTTTATTTAACCATTGATGTTGAATAAATTCATTCTTTTTAATTCCTAAATTTTGTATTAAATTTTTAACCCCATCTGGAATAAAAATACGTATTAATAAATCTTCCATAGATAAATAAAAACGAGAAGATCCAGGATCTCCTTGTCTTCCTGATCGCCCTCTTAGCTGATTATCTATTCTTCTTGATTCATGTCTTTCTGTACCAATTATATGTAAACCTCCAACAGAAACTACAAAATTATGATCTCTTTTCCATTTTTTTTGTTCATAAAAAAATTTCTTATTTTTTGCATCAATATCATCTAAACATTGTTTTTTTTCAAAAAAGCTTCCCCCTAAAACGATATCAGTACCTCTCCCAGCCATATTAGTTGCAATAGTAACAACTCCAGGACAACCAGCTTCAGAAATAATTTTTGCTTCCTTATCATGATATTTAGCATTTAATACATTATGTTTAATATTCATATTATCAAGTATTGATGAAATTATTTCTGATTGTTCAATTGAAATAGTTCCTACTAAAACCGGTTGCTTTTTACTGATACGTTGTTTTATATCTAGAATAATAGCGTTAATTTTTTCTTCTTTAGTTAAAAAAACTAAATCTGAATAATCTGTTCTAATCATATTTTTATTTGTAGGAATAACAATAGTATTTAAATTATATATTGTACTAAATTCAAATGATTCAGTTTCAGCAGTTCCTGTCATACCTGATAATTTATCATATAACCTAAAATAACTTTGAAAAGTAATTGAAGCTAATGTACGATTTTCATTATTTATTTTTACATTTTCCTTGGCTTCTATAGACTGATGTAAACCCTCAGACCATCTTCTTCCTTCCATAAGTCGACCTGTATGTTCATCAATAATAATGATCTCTTTTTTTTTATTTATAAAATAATCTACATTTTTAAAAAATAATATATGAGCTCTTAAAGAAGAGATAACATAATTTAATAAAATAATATTGTCAGAATAATATAAAGATTCATTAATATTTAAAATATTAAATTCTACTAATAATTCTTCAACTTTTGTTAAACCTAATTCTGTTAAATGAATTTGTTTTTGCTTTTCATCAATAGAAAAATATTGATTACAACTAACACGTTTTTTATTTTTTTGAGCTAATTTTATTAAAACTAGTACAATTCTATTAATTTCTAAATATATTTTAGAGTAACCCTCTATAGGACCTGAAATTACTAAAGGAGTCCGTGATTCATCAATTAAAATTGAATCTACTTCATCAATTAACGCATAATGCAAAGATCGTTGCACACAATCATTACGTGATAAAACCATATTATCTTTTAAATAATCAAAACTATATTCATTATTAGTACCATATGTAATGTCGCATGAATAAGCTTTTCTTTTTTCATTTAAAGACATTCCTGAAGCATTTAATCCTATTTGTAAACCTAAAAAATTAAACAATGGTTCATTAATTTTAGCATCTCTTTTTGCTAAATAATCATTCATTGTAACTATATGAACACCACTATTATTAAGTGCATTTAAATAAGCAGGAAGAGTAGAAGTAAGAGTTTTTCCTTCTCCAGTTCTCATTTCTGCAATTGAATTTTGATTTAAAATTATACCCCCCAATAATTGAACATCAAAATGTCGCATTCCAAATACTCTTTTACTTGCTTCTCTTACTAATGCATAAGCTTCGGGTAAGATACTATCTAAATCCTGATTTTTTTTAATAAATTGCTTAAACTCGTATGTTTTTTTTTTAAAATCCTGATCTTTTAATTTAATCATTTTTGGTTCAAGCATATTGATATCATTAACTATATTTTTTGCTTTATTCAAAACATAATTATTATGATTACCAAACCACTTATTTAACCATTCCATTAACATATTAATGTTCTCAAATTAATAATTTTTAAACTATAGTAAATACAATTAAAATATTTTTGTTATTAAACATATTAAATTATTCATACAAATAAAAATTTGTATATACTTACAAAAATATTTTTTTATGTTTTTATATTAATAAACAAGTATTATATTGCATTGAAAAATATTTTTATAAAATAAATTGTTTGATAAAAATATTTATAATTTAATATAAATTTAAATAATTTTAAAATATTTTACATATTTTCAACTGCATTTATAAAATAAATATTTTAAATAAATAAAATATTATTTTTTATTGTGATATTAAAAATTTTAGGATAACGAACATAAGATAAATATAAACCAGAAGCAGGAACAGTTGGACCAGCAATCGTTCTATTTTTTTTTTCTAATACTGATTTTATCCATTCTATACTTTTTTTATTCGACCCAATTTCAATTAATGAACCTGTAATATTTCTTACCATGCGATATAAAAAAGAATTACTTTCAATTGAAAGCACTACTAAATTTCTTTTACGAATTATACTAATTGATTTAATTATTTTAATAGGATTATTAGACTGACAATATTTAGCTCGAAAAGCGCTAAAATCATGTTTTCCAATGAGAAATACAGCAGCTTGATTCATTTTGTTAATATCTAATCTATGATGGTAAAAATGATATGATCTATTATTTTTTAAAGCGCTGCGAAAAATAGAATTATTTATAATATATTGATAACTTCTCGTAATAACACTGTATCTTGCATGAAAAGTATTAACAACAAAACACCCTCCAAAAACAGAAATATTTTTAGGAAGGTAATAGTTTGCACCTAATATCCAAGATTTGATATTTCTTTTTGAATTAGTAATAAAATGTATAATCTGACCAACGCTATGAACTCCAGCATCTGTACGACCAGCACATACAACCTTAATTGGATGATTGGCTATTTTTGACAATGCTAATTCTAATGCTAATTGAATGGTAGCTGTATGGTTTTGAGTTTGCCAACCACAATAGTTCGAACCATCGTATTCAATACCTAATGCGATTTTTATCATATTTTATAAAATTTATGCTGAAATCAAATGAATTATATAGAATGTTTATATATTTATATCACAACACTCTTATTACAAAATATTTTTAAAAATATATTATTTAAATTCATGTTAAAATTAAAAACAAAAAATTAAAAAAAATTAATTTGTTAATTAATCCTAATTACCCATTATTTAAAATAAAATATAAAAAAATATTTTTTTATCAAAAAAATAATATTAATATTATTTTTAATAATTAATTAATACAAGTTTTACTGTATACACAATCTTAAAACATTTAATCATTTTTATTAAAGACCTAATTTATAATACAAAAGGATAAATTAAAATGAAAAATAAAAAAAAAATTTCTTCTTTAAGCATTCTTGCAGTTGCTGGAGTATATCCTTATAGAGAAAAAAAAGAAGAAACTTATATGAATGATTTTCAATTAGAACATTTTAAAAAAATATTAATAGCATGGAAAAATCAACTTGTATTTGAACTAGATAGAAAAAACTCTTATCCTGAAGATGAATCTACTAATTTTCCTGATCCTATTGACCGAGCTGTGCAAGAAGAAGAATTTAGTTTAAAATTACGAAATAAAGAAAGAGAAAGAAAAATTATCAAAAAAATAGAACATACATTAAAGAAAATAGATGCAAAAGAATTTGGATATTGTACATCCTGTGGAATTGAAATCGGAATAAAAAGATTAGAAGCTAGACCAACAGCCAATCTTTGTATAGACTGTAAAACATTAGAAGAAATTCGAGCAAAACAAATATTAAGATAATAGATTTATATTTATACCAGATATCGGATAGTATATATTTATAAAATATAGAAGTAAAATTACAATAATTATTAAAAAAAATAGTTTTTTAAGAATTTTTTAAAAAACTATTTTAAATTATAACTTTTCCTATATACGGTAAATAACGATAAGATTGAATATAATCAATACCATACCCTACAACAAAACAATCAGGAATAGAAAAACCAACATAATCTACTTTAATATGAACTTCCCTACGTTCTGGTTTATCTAATAAAGTACATACCGATAATGATTGAGGATTTCTAATTTGTAATATTTCTAATACTTTACTTAAAGTTTGACCAGAATCAATAATATCTTCAATAATAAGAACATGTTTATTCAAAATGTCTTCTTCTAAATCCTTAAGTATCTTTACATCTCCACTTGGAAGCATTCCTCTTCCATAACTAGATGTTGTCATAAAATCAACTTCATGATGAATATCTATTGACCTACATAAATCAGCTATAAAAATAAAAGAACCTCTTAGTAGTCCAACTAAAATCATCTTATGTTTGCTTTGTTTATAGTTTTGAGTAATTTGTTTTCCAAGTTCACGTATTCTTTTTTTTATTTCGTGTTCTGAAATAATACTTTTAATATGAATATTCATAAATTTTATTTAATTTGAAAAAAAATTATATGTAATTGTATTAATAAAATCAAAGTATATATGAATTTTATAATAAATAAAATAAGGTCATGAAAAAAATTTTTAAAATATATAAATAAAAATATTTTATAATAATAAAAATAAAAATATACTCATAAATTCTATTTAATAAAAATATGTACACATAAAAAATGTATAATTCATTCATTCACAGTAATATTGAAAAAATAAATTTTTAATTAACTTATACCCTTAACTCATATAAAATAAATGATTATTAAACAAATGTTACTCAACCATCAATTATTTATTGAACGATTTAAATTCTTAAATAAAAATAAAAATTTTTTTTATGACATATTTTACTTTAATTAAATTATTATAAAATAATAATGTATTTAACTTAATAAACATTTATATTTTCAATTAAATAAAAGAGAAAAAAAACCATTATGCAAGTACTAAAGTTTGGCGGTTCATCATTAGCTAACGCAAAATTATTTTTATTAGTTGCTGATATTATAATAAAAAAAAAACAAAAATCACCTGTAGCTATAGTTCTATCCGCTCCAAAAAAAATAACAAATTACTTAATTCATTCAATAAATAATAGTCTCAAGAATGATAACTACATAGCAGACATTTCTAAAATAAAAAAAATTTTTTTTACCATAATTGAAGAATTACATAAAAACAATAAATGTTTTAACTATAAAAAAATAAAAAAAATAATAGAAAAAGAAATTGAAGAAGTTGCAGATATTTTAAAATTAATTAATTTTTCACAACAATGTTCCGATCAAAAAAAAGCAATAATAATTTCTAAAGGAGAAATATTATCTGTAATAGTTATGAACGAAATTTTTCAATCAATACAATATGAAACAACGATTATACAACCTCAAAAAAATATTATTACTAAAAAAAATTATTTAAATTGCACTGCTAATATACAAGAATCAAAAAAGAATATAAAAAAGTTAAAAATAGAAAAAAATAAAATTATTATAATGCCCGGATTTATTGCTGGAAACAAAAATCAAGAGATAGTTGTCTTAGGAAGAGACGGATCAGATTACTCTGCAGCTATTTTATCCGTATGTCTTAATGCATCATTATGCGAAATATGGACAGATGTAAATGGTATTTATTCTTATGATCCTAGATTAATTCATAAAGCGATATTATTAAAAAATTTATCTTATAATGAAGCTGCAACTTTTTCTTATTTAGGAGCAAAAGTATTACATCCAAAAACACTTGAACCATTAAAAAATACTAATATTGCTTGTAAAATAAAAAATACTTTTGATTGGAAAAAAGAAGGAACCTATATTTCTAACAATCAAGAAAAAAATAAATCTATTAAAGGAATTACTCAATTAAATAATTTTACAGTAATTTATATTACTATAAAAAAATGCATAGAGTTAAATAACATTTTTAATAAAATTCAAAATATTATACAAGATAATAAAATAAAAATTTTTTCTTATAATTTTTTATTATCATCATGTCAATTAATGATTTGTTTTGACGAAAACGATGAAAATATTACACAGATAGAAATAAATAAATTTTTTTATAACGAAATACATCAAAAGAAAATAGAAATAAGTAAAATATTACAAAATATATCTATTGTTTCTATAGTAGGAAATGAAGAATCATTACAAAAAGTATTATATTCTAAAATATATAATATTTTATATAAAAATAAAATTAAAATTATTGATCACATACAAAAAACATCAAATCATTCTTTATCAATATTAATAAAAAATAACCAAGCAAACAATAACTTAAATTTTATACAACATTTACATGATTTTCTATTCAACTACAAAAACAAAAAAATTATTGAAATATTTATTATAGGAATTGGAAAAATAGGTCAAGAATTATTGCAACAAATAAAAACCCAAAAACAAACATTAGAATTAAATAATATTCATCTAAAAGTATGTAGCATTTCTAATTCAAAAAAAATTATTTTTTGTAAAAAAGGAATAAAATTAGATAATTGTATAGAATTATTAAATCAATCAAAACAACTATTTGATATTCTTTGGTTAAAAGAAAATATTTATAAAAATAATTTTAATAACCCAATATTAATTGATTGTACTTCTAGTCAAAAAATTGCTGATCAATATTGTGATTTTATAAAAAATAAAATACATATTATTACGCCAAATAAAAAAGCTAATACTGGTAATTATTCTTACTATCAAAAATTAAAAGATAATTCAATTCAATTTAATACAAAATTTTTATATGAAGCTAATGTTGGAGCTGGATTGCCAATAATAGATAATTTAAAAAAATTATTATTATCAGGAGATACATTAATTAATTTTCAAGGAATACTTTCAGGATCGTTATCATTCATTTTTGGAAAATTAGAAGAAGGTATTTCTTTTTCAGATGCAGTAAAACAAGCTATGGAAAACGGATTTACTGAACCAAATCCAATGGATGATTTATCGGGAATAGATGTAGCAAGAAAACTATTAATTTTAGCTCGCGAATGTGGATATAAAAAAGAACTCGAAGATATTGAAATAGAACCTATTATACCATATGCAATTAGCAAAGAATTTTATAAAAATGTTGATTTGTTAAAAAACATTTCAAAAATAAATCATATTTTTGATGAAAAAATAAAAACATCTTCCTCTAAAAATAAAGTATTAAGATATATTGGTACAATTAATGAAATCGGCAAATGCAGCATTAAAATAGTTGCAATTAATAATCAACATCCGTTATTTTCTGTCAAAAATGGAGAAAATGCTTTAGCTTTTCACACAAAATATTATCAACCTTTACCGTTAGTTATAAGAGGATATGGAGCTGGAACTAAAGTAACCGCTGCTGGTATTTTTTCAGATATTCTTAAAATAATATCATAGGAGAATAAGGAAACTAAAAAATTATGATAAAAATTTATGCTCCAGCTTCTATAGGTAATATAAACGTTGGATTCGATATTTTAGGAGCGTCTATTTCTCCTATCGATCAATCCTTATTAGGAGACTGTGTCACTATTTCACATTCGAAAGAATTTTTTTTAAAAACTACAGGTGATTTCGCTCATGAATTACCAAAAGATATAACAAATAATATAGTTTGGCAATGTTGGTTATCTTTTTGTAAAAAAATTAATCAAAAAGTACCTGTGTCAATAATTTTAGAAAAAAATATGCCTATAGGTTCTGGTTTAGGATCAAGCGCATGTTCAATCGTAGCAACGTTAGTTGCTTTAAATAAATTATTTAATAATCCTATTAATCAAAACGATTTATTAATACTTATGGGATCTTTAGAAGGGGTTATTTCTGGTACTGTGCATTATGATAATGTAGCTCCATGTTATCTAGGAGGTATACAATTAATTATAAATCAAAAAAAAATCATAAGCCAATCTATTCCTAATTGTAATGATTGGTTTTGGGTCATAACTTGGCCGGGAATTAATATTAATACTGCAGAATCTCGAAGTTTACTTCCTAATCAATATCCTAAAGAAACATGTATTAATCATGGAAGATATGTTGCAAGTTTTATTCACGCTTCGCATACAATGCAATATAATTTAGCTGCAAATTTAATGAAAGATTTAATTGCAGAACCTTATCGATCTTCTTTAATACCTAATTTTAAAAAGATAAAAAAAGAAATCATTCAACAAGGAAGTTTAGTATGTGGTATATCTGGATCAGGCCCTAGTATATTCGCAATATGTAGTGATATCGATACTGCTAAAAAAATTGAACAAAAAATTATTCATAATCATATTATTCAAAAAAATGGATTTGTTAAAATTTGTAAAATAAACAATATTGGAGCCCAAACAATAGGTTAATATAATGAAATTATATAATTTAAAAAATCATTCAGAAGAAGTTAGTTTTTCTGAAGCAGTAAAATTAGGATTAGGAACAAATCAAGGGCTTTTTTTTCCAACAGAATTGCCTGAAATTTCAAAAAAACAACTAGATCAAATTTTAAAAATGGATTTTATATCAAGAAGTAGTAAAATACTAGGATTATTTATTGGAAATGAAATAAGTAAAAAAGATTTATATAAAACAGTTCAAAAATCTTTTGATTTTCCAGGACCTATTATTCATAAAGTAGAAAAAAACATATCTTGTTTAGAAGTATTTCATGGCCCTACATTAGCTTTTAAAGATTTTGGAGCTCGTTTTATGGCTCAAATATTATCGTATTTTAATAAAAATAACGATGAATACGTTACTATATTAACAGCAACTTCTGGAGATACAGGGGCTGCTGTAGCACATGCTTTTTACAAAATGCATAACATACGTGTAGTAATTCTTTATCCAAAGGGAAAAATAAGCGAATTTCAAAAAAAAATGTTTTGTACTTTAGGAAAAAATATTACTACAATAGCTATTGATGGTAGCTTTGACGACTGCCAGTCATTAGTCAAACAAGCTTTTCAGGATGAACAACTAAGAAAAAAAACTGGACTAAATTCTGCTAATTCTATTAATATTAGTCGTTTACTAGCTCAAATTTGTTATTATTTTGAAGCATATTCTATGCTACCTGAAAATAATAGAAATAAATTAATTATTTCTATTCCTTGTGGAAATTTTGGAAATTTAACAGCTGGATTATTAGCAAAATCTTTAGGATTACCAATTCAATCTTTTATAGCAGCTACAAATTCTAATGATACAGTTCCAAGATTTTTAAAAACTGGTATATGGAAACCTAATAAAACAGTTTCAACAATTTCTAATGCTATGGATATTAGTCAACCTAATAATTGGCCTCGTGTAGAAGAATTATTTAAAAGAAAAAAATGGAATTTAAAAGATTTGGGTTATGGCAGCCTATCAGATACTTTAACTAAAGAAACATTATTAAATTTACATAAAATAAACTATATATCTGAACCACATGCAGCAATTGCTTACAGATTATTAAAAAAACAATTAAAAAAAGACGAATATGGATTATTTTTAGGAACAGCTCATCCATCTAAATTTAAAACAACAATTGAAAAAATATTAAATACTACAATTCCTATTCCACAAGAATTACTAAATCAAATTAATCTACCTTCATTGTCATATAACATGGTTCCTAATTTTTTACAATTAAAAGATTTCCTTTTAAAAAAATAATATTTGTTTGAAATAAAAAATTAGAAAAGCTAACAAAAAATACAAATTTTTATACTTTTGTTAGCTTTTATACAAAATAAATCTTTATAGATTAAAAAATTACTTAATGTGCTAATTACTAAATATTAAATAAAATATGAATAATATCACCATCTTGAACAATATATTTCCTACCTTCTGTTCTATATTTTCCTGTTTTTTTTGCTCCAAGTTCACCTTTACATGTAATAAAGTCATTAAAAGATATAACTTGAGCGCGAATAAAACCTTTTTTTAAATCACTATGTATTTTTCTTGCAGCTTCAGTAACATATTTTTCTTTTTCAATAGTCCAAGCTTTAATTTGCTTAATTCCAACAGTAAAAAAAGTATTTAACTTTAATAGTTGAAAACCTGTAGAAATAATTTTATTAATAATATTTTTACGATAATTGTTAATTGTAATTAAATCATTATCATTTATGTTTTTATGTAATGTATTATTATTAAAAATATTTAATTTTACTAAATGTGCATCATGTCTATTACAAAACCTTTCTAATTCTTTTAAACATACTGTTTCTTTTAAATTATTTCCAATATTAGCAATATACATTACTGGTTTTATTGTTAAAAATCTTAAAATTTTAATTTCTTTTAATTCTTCTTGATTCAAGATTAAATCTTTTAACATTTTTTTTTGTTTTAGATGCATTAAACATTTATTTAAAACAACTGTTTTTTTATGAAAAAAAACATTTTTTTTTAAATTATTATTTATTTTTTTTAATTCAATTGTGCAAGTATTAATATCCGCATAAATTAATTCTAAATTAATTACTGAAATATCTCTTATAGGATTAATTGAATCATAAAAATGAATAATATCTTGATTAATAAAGCATCGCACTACATGAACTAGAGCGTCTACATCTTTAATATTTTGTAAAAATTGATTACCTAAACCTTCTCCTTTATGAGCATTCTTAACTAATCCAGCTATATCAACAAATTCTATTGTATTAGGTATGATTAACTTTGAACGAACAATTTTTTGTAACTGCATAAGTCGATTATCTTGAACAGGTACAAAAGCAGAATTAGGTTTAATAGTACAAAATGGATAATTTTCAGAAGATACATTAGATTCTGTTAAAATATTAAATAAAGTCGATTTCCCAACGTTAGGTAATCCAATTAATCCACATTTAAATCCCATATTTTTTTTCCATGCATTACTAATCTTAACACGTAAATCTTCAATTATTTTTTTTAAAAAAAATAAATAACATTAATATTTGTTTTTATATAAAAAATAATGATCAATTATTACATTTATTATTAATGAAACGATCAATCAAACAGAAAATATCATTTATCGATTCTAAAATTAATTTATTTTCTAATTCTGAAGGATGAGAAAGAACAAAATTACTAACATCTTTTTTGTGTTTTGGACGACCAATACCTATACGAATTCTATTAAACAAAATTGGCTGTTTATTGTTTAAAAATTTTTTGTTTAATGCATTGATAATGCTTTTTAAACCATTATGACCGCTACTACCTGTAGCATATTTATATTTTACTAAACCTGCTTTTAATTCCAAATCATCGTGTATAATTAAAATATTATCAATAACAATATTATAAAATCTTAAAAATCGTAATAATGCATTACCACTTAAATTAATATATGTATTTGGAACAAATAAAAAAGATTTATAGTTTACATCTTTTATATAACCAACTTGTCCCAAAAATTTTTTTTTTCAATCATTTTAATATGATTAACATAAGCATATTTATAAACAAAATAAGAACCTAAATTATGCCGTGTTTTATGATAATTATCTGTTGGATTACCTAAACCAACTATAAGTTTTGTTTGATTCAAATAATCACCTTTTTTATATATGTAAAAGCGTTTGATTTAAATATTTAAATACAGCTAAGATTTTTGTTCAAATCGCAACATTGCTTCATCCCAATTCAATATTTGCCAAAAAGACTGGACATAATCTATTCTTCTATTTTTGTATTTCAAATAATAAGCATGTTCCCAAAGATCTAAACCAAAAATAGGATAACCAGAAATTCCACAAATACTTTCTCCCATCAATGGATTATCTTGATTAAAAGTTGTTTCTATAAATAATTTATTATTCTTTTTAATTAACCAAACCCAACCAGATCCAAAATGACTTATTGCTTTATTTTCAAACTCTTTTTTAAAATTGTCCATAGAATTAAAATTTGTTTCTATTGCTTGTTTTAACGATCCATGAACTAATGTTCCTCTTTTTAAACATTTCCAAAATAAAACGTGATTAATATGCCCGCCAGCATTATTTCTTAATTTTATAAAATTTATATTTGTGTTTGAAGAAGAATATAAATCTTTTAAAGATAATATTAACGATTCGATAGGAATTGGATTTAATTCCATTATTTTAATAATATTATTTGTATTATCAATATATGCTTGATGATGTTTAGTATGATGAATTTCCATTGTTTCAGCATCAATAAATGGTTCAAAACTATTATATGCATAATCTAACTGAGGAAGTAGATAATTCATTTTGTTATATCCTTTTATTTCAAAATAGAAACAATTAATAAATATAAACTTTTTAATCATTAAAATCTATAATTAAATTTTTTTACAATAATAAATATTATTTTAATTTTTTTTTAATAAAATACAATAAAAAAAATAAATTATGTTTGTTATTTATAATAATTAAAATAAAAAAATCAAAAATTGATTATCGAATCACTATATAATAAATATAAAAATATTTAAATCATAAAAAATAAATTTTTATATAAAAATATTTATTTCAAAGTAATTTAAAAATAATTAAAAAATTATAAAATTTAAATTACGAATTTTAAATGAACATGTTATTTTATAGCATATATAAAAAATAATTTAAAATATTATACAAATGAGTTGAACTATGCAAATAGAAAAAAAAAAATGTTTATTAAATAATAGATTTAGAAGTTTTTATCCTGTTATTATTGACATAGAAACAGCTGGTTTTGATTCAAAAAAACACGCGTTATTAGAAATTGCTGCTATTACTCTAAAAATGGATGCATTAGGATGGATATATAAAGAAAAAACAATGCATTTCCATATACAGCCATTTAATGGATCAGAAATTGATAAAGACGCCTTACTATTTAATAAAATTGATCCATTTAATCCATTAAGAGGAGCTATCAGCGAAAAAAAAGCACTAAAAAAAATATTTAATGAAATTAAAAAAGGTATTCAATCTAATCATTGTAGCAAAGCAATTATTGTGGCTCATAATGCAATGTTTGATTATAATTTTTTAATGGCTGCAATATCTCGTACACAAATTGATTCTAATCCATTTCATCCGTTTGCTACTTTTGATACAGCTTCATTAAGCGGATTAATTTTAGGCCAAACTGTTTTATCTAAAGCATGTAAAAAAGCAGGGCTAAATTTTGATAATAGTCAAGCACATTCTGCTTTATATGATACGATACAAACAGCTAATTTATTTTGTGAATTAGTAAATCGATGGAAAAGAATGGGTGGATGGCCTCTTGAACATAACGAAAATAAAAAATTAAAAAATAATAATACTAATTAGTTTTATAATTTTTAAAAAATAATAATTTAAAAGAAAATTTTATATTATTTATTTAATTCAAATTATTTTACAAAAATTAATGTAATTTAATTCATTTTAAATAAACAATATTAGTATCAGTATTAATATACTGTATCTATTTAATACTGATACTATAAAAATAGTAAATTTATTTTACAATCTATTTACATTAGATATGTAAATAACAATGTGTTTTTATATAGATAAAAACTCATATTAATTTTTTTTAAATTAAACAACTATTTTATTAATTCAGCTTTATTAAAAATATTTTTTAATTCACCAGAATCTAAAAGTTCTAAAATAATATTACAACCTCCAATTAATTCTCCTTTAACCCATAACTGAGGAAAAGTAGGCCAATTCGAATACTTTGGTAAAGCTTCTCGAATTAATGGATGTTCTAAAACATCTACAAAAGCAAAACGTATATTACATTGATTTAAAGCATTTACTGCTTGAGATGAAAAACCGCAACTAGGTTGTTCAGGAGTTCCTTTCATATATAACAAAATTGAATTTTCTTTAATTTGTTTTTTTATTTGTTCTAAAGCATTCATATATTAATCCTAATATAATTAAAATATTTTTAAATTTATGTGTAATCATAATTGTACAAAAAAAAATTTTATTATAAAATACTTATAAAAAATAAAATGTTAATAACAATATCATGTATAAAATACTTAATAATTAACAATAAAATATATTAATAGACTTTAAAATTACAATCAGGTAGTATGATATTACTATATCATAAATACATATATTAAAATATTAGGGGCTGTTTCTAGGATTCGACAAAAATATCAAAAAATTAAAGGTGCATGTCGAGGAACGGTTGCCTCGTAAAAAACCGTAATAAAAATAAATGCAAACAATAAAAAATACGCTTTAGCAGCTTAAAACACTGGTTTAAAGCCCTTTCTTTCTAAAAAAATTTGTCTCTTTAATAAAATTTAGAAATTAATAGAAAGGTCATATAAAAATAAGAGAAATGTTTAGAAATTCTTACGGTCTAAACAATTAATGAGTAAGACAAATGTTTTTATTTTTTTTTCTAATATTTAATTAATACATTTGATAGATATATAAAAAATAGAATAAACATGTAGAACCTTTATTATTAGAATTTTTGGACGCGGGTTCGATTCCCGCCAGCTCCATAATATAATTTATATATTTTAATGGACATTTTCAGTGTAATTTACTTAAAATTAAATTTTAATTTAAAATAATTAAATTATATTTAAATATAATAATCATTATTATTACGTTAAATATTAATTTAATAAAAAATACAAAACTTAAATAAAAAATTTTTTAGATATAAATATAATTTGTTTATACATGATAACTGAAGTGGTTATTTATAAAAAAGTAATTTATATAAGGATTATTGTATGAATATTAAAAAAAAAGAATCTGAATTAAATAAAAAAGATATTAAAAGTAACGATATAATAGAAGAAAAAAATACACCAAATGAAATTCAAGATGATATAAAAATATTAAAAAAAAATATTACCGATTTAGAAAAAGAAGAATTAAACATAAAATTACGAACACAAGCAGAAATAGAAAATATTCATAAAAGAATAAGTATTAAAAAAAAACAAATAGAACAAGATATCTATGTTAAATTTACACAAAATATAATTTCATTAATAGACGAATTTGAAACTATATATTCCCAAATAAATGCACTAAATAAAACAATAAAAAACAAAAATATTGAAGGCATTAAACTGATTATTAAATCTTTTTTTAATATAATATCAAAATATAATATAAAAAAAATAGGATGTATTGATGACGAATTTAATAACGATTTACATGAAATAGATAAGAATACTATTATTCAAAATAATAAAGAAAAAAAATATTTTATTAGCAAAATAATTAAATCAGGGTATTCCTTTAAAAATACAGTACTACGTAAAGCTATAATTCAAATTCATATAAAAAAATAAATTTTTAAAATATATAAATAAAAAATTATACCAATTCTATTTTTATAAAAAAATATGTAAACTACTTACTATATAGTTACCATATTATTGGTTTTTTTTTTTGAAACAACAATAATTTATTTGACTTAGAAAAATGTTTACAACCAAAAAATCCCTTATAAGCTGAAAAAGGAGATGGATGAGATGTTTTTAAGATAAAATGTTTACTATTGTCAATAAATTGTTCTAATTCATGAGCATGTTTACCCCATAATAAAAAAATAATACCTTTATGATATTTGCTAATTAAATGTATTACTTGATTAGTAAAAGTATTCCAACCTATTTTAGAATGAGAATTAGATTTACCTTGCTCTACTGTTAAAATTCTATTTAATAAAAAAACACCTTGTTTTGCCCATTGTATTAAACACCCATTTTTCGGATAAACGAAACATGGTATATCTGATTGCAATTCATAAAAAATATTTTTTAATGAAGGTGGAAAATTTTTTGTTGTTAAAACAGAAAAAGCTAATCCATGTGCTTGTTGTGGCAGAATATAAGGATCTTGACCAACAAGAACAATTTTTATTGTATTAAATGGAGTAAACTTAAAAGCATTAAATACATCATTTGAATGAGGAAAAATTTTTTTTTTGATTCGTTCTTTATATAAAAAATTCATTAATTGTATAAAATATTTTTTATTTTTTTCCTCTGATAAAATATCTTTCCAAGAAAAAATGTTATTCATATACATGATTACCTTATTAATATATACAAAATTAATCTTTAATACAATCATAAAAATTTCAAATATTTTTATATTAAATAAACATTAAAACAATAATTCTAATTATATATTTTATATATACAAAATAAATTTTTTTTTAAAAATTTTTTTAATCAATTAAATAACTATAATTTTAACTGTTTATATAAGGAAAAATTATGAATTTAGTAACATTACCCGCTCCCGACTTTACTGCTTCAGCCGTTTTAAGTAATGGAGAATTTGTAGAAGATTTTAATTTAAAAAAATACATTAACAATAAAATAGCAGTATTATTTTTTTGGCCTATGGATTTTACATTCGTTTGTCCTTCTGAACTCATAGAGTTTAATAATCTATATCCTGAATTCAAGAAAAGAAAAGTAGAACTAATCGGTATTTCAATTGATTCTATTTTTGTACATAATGCATGGAGAAATACTCCTATAAAACAAGGAGGAGTTGGAAAATTAAAATATATTATGGTATCTGATATAAAAAAAGAAATACAAAGATCGTATGATATAGAACATCCCCATATCGGAGTTGCATTACGAGCATCATTTTTAATTGACAAAAACGGGATAATAAGACATCAAACAGTTAATGATCTACCTTTTGGTAGAAATATATCAGAAATAATTCGAATGATAGATGCATTACAATTCCACGAAAAAAATGGAGAAGTATGTCCTGTAAATTGGAAAAAAGGAAATAAAGGAATGCATCCTAGCCCGGAAGGAGTAATAAAATATTTCAATGAAAAGTAACAAGTTACTTAGTGCATGATAGATAATCGATATCATATCTATTTTTTTAAATAATAAAACCAGTATATGAAAATATAATATGCTGGTTTTATAGAACTTTATAACGAAAACAATTTTATACAAAATAAATTATAGTAATTCTTCATCTTGATCATCTAAATCCAAAATATTTTCATAATCATCTGTTTCATAATCATGCTCAATATTATTATCTTCGTAATACACTTCTTCTATATTAGTAGTTTGTTCATGTAAATTATTATCATGTATATGCATTGGTTCATTATATTCTTCTATTCTATCTACTTCAATAGAACCACTGTTAGGTGTAGAATGAAAAAAATCAGTTATCATATTTCCAATAACCATACCTCCTGCTATCCCAGCAGCTGTTTGCGCTGCATTACCTAAAAAACTACTAACCCCTCCCCCTCCAATAGAATATGAATTTTGTGGATTATTTGATTTAGTATTAGGATAAATTGTAGAATTTTTTTCAAAACCATTATTGTTTACTTTATTGTCTATATTTTGCGTAACATTTTCTTCTTTTTGTTTAACTTTAGAACCAAATAATCCTGATAAAAAACTCGGTTTAGAATTTTCTTTATCATTATAAGAAACAATTTTTTTTTCTAATTCAGAAATGCGATTATTTAATTTTTTTACAATATTTTCATGTACTAATAGCGTTTGTATAATATAATATATTGAATTTGGATTATGTTTTACAAGATTATTAATAAGATTATCAGCTTCAGTATTTTTTTCTGGAAATTGATCTGCAGTTTTTTTTACTCTCTCAAATAAATCCTCAATTAATTTTTTTTCTTCAATATGCATAATATCAATATCCTCTATCATAGATAAATAATTAATTAGAAAATTACATTTTAAATATTTTAATTTTAATTATACAGAAATTTAATGTTTTTGTATTTAAAAATATCTTTGAAAAAAAATATTAACAAAATTGTTTCACATCTTATTAATCAAAATTAAATTATTTCTTTCGATTCACGGAATAATATAAATATGATATAGTTTCAGTTTAAAAAATGTAATAAATATTAAATATTTTAAATATATATAAAAAAGAGATATTTTTATGAAAGACTTCACTAACGAAATAATACAAGTCGATATTGAAGAAGAATTAAAAACTTCTTATTTAGATTATGCGATGTCAGTAATTATCAGTCGTGCTCTTCCAGACGTCCGAGACGGATTAAAACCGGTACATAGAAGAATATTATTTGCCATGCATATCTTGGGTAATTATTATAATAAACCATATAAAAAATCAGCTCGAATTGTAGGAGATGTAATTGGTAAATATCATCCACATGGAGATTCAGCTGTTTATGATACTATTGTAAGAATGGCTCAATCATTTTCTTTAAGATACGTTTTAATAGATGGACAAGGAAACTTCGGTTCTATAGACGGTGACGCAGCAGCAGCTATGCGTTACACAGAAATTAGAATGTCTAAAATTTCAGAATCACTATTAAATGATTTAGATAAAGAAACAGTAACATTTAGCAAAAATTATGATGGAACAGAATATATTCCAGATGTTTTACCTACTAAAATTCCAAATCTATTAATAAACGGATCTTCAGGTATTGCTGTTGGAATGGCAACAAATATTCCTCCTCATAATATTAAAGAAGTTATTAACGCTTGTATAGCTTATATTGATAATAATCAAATTTCTTTAAAAAATATCATGCAATATTTACCCGGACCTGACTTTCCTACTTCTGGTATTATTAACGGAAAAACAGGAATAGAAAATGCTTATCGGACAGGAAAAGGTAAAATTTCTATTAGAGCCCGTAGTAAAATAGAAAAAAATCCTAAAACAAAAAGAGAAAAAATAATTATTTATGAAATACCTTATCAAGTAAATAAAGCTAAATTAATTGAAAAAATAGCGGATTTAGTAAAAGAAAAAAAAATCGAAGGAATATCTGGATTAAGAGATGAATCTGATAAAGATGGAATGCGTATAGTAATAGAAATTAAAAAAGAATCTATATCAGAAGTTGTATTAAATCAATTATATTTATTAACTCAACTACAGATATCTTTTGGTATTAATATGGTTGCGCTATGTAACGGCATACCAAAAACATTATCGTTAAAAGAAGTGATTAAAAACTTCATTGCACACAGAAAAGAAGTAGTTTTTAAAAAAAGTTTATTTGAATTAAAACAAGCATTAAAAAAAGCTCATATTTTAGAAGGCACAAATATTGCTTTACATAATATTGATACCGTCATTAAGATAATTAAGGAAACAAAGAATCCATCAGAAGCAAAAAAATTTTTATTAAATAAAAAATGGAATACGTCTGAATCTCACTTTTTTCTTCTAATGAAAAAAAAAGAAAAAGTATTAAATAAATGGAATGATAACCAGAACCATATTACAATCCATAATCTTTATTTATCTAAAAAACAAGTTCAATCTATATTAGACTTAAAATTACAAAAAATTACTTCACTAGAGCAAAAAAAGATTACAGAAGAATATATTCATATATTAACAAAAATTAAAAAATTAGTAAATATTTTAAAACAACCTAACTATATGATGGAAATAATTAAAAAAGAACTAATTGAAATAAGTAATCAATTTGCTGATATAAGAAAAACTGAAATACAAAATAGTGCATCTGAAATTAATATTGAAGATGTTATTAATAAAGCAGATGTTGTTGTTACATTATCTCATTCAGGATATGTAAAATATCAACCATTATCTGACTATGAAGCGCAAAAAAGAGGAGGGAAAGGAAAATCCGCGGCAAAAACTAAAGAAGAAGATTTTATAGAAAGTTTATTAATAGCAAATACTCATGATACAATATTATGTTTTTCTAGTAGAGGTATTGTTTATTGGTTAAAAGTATATCAATTACCAGAATCTAGTCGTCACGCAAGAGGTAAACCCATTATTAATTTAATCCCTTTAAATAAAAAAGAAAGAATTACAGCTATTTTACCATTTAAGAAATATCAAGATAATGTTAATATTTTTATGGCTACATCACAAGGAATTGTAAAAAAAACTTCCTTAAATTTCTTTAAAAAACCTCGTAATAATGGAATCATTGCAATTAATTTAAAAGATAATGACGAATTAATTGGAGTAGCATTAACTAACGGTAAAAATAACGTTATGTTATTTACTGCAATGGGTAAAGTAGTACATTTTTCAGAACATTCTGTAAGAAAAATGGGTCGTACTGCTTCTGGAGTAAAAGGTATTAAAGTTAGTAAAAAAGATAGAATTGTTTCACTTATTATACCAAAAGAAAAAGGACATATACTTACAGTTACAGAAAATGGATTCGGAAAACGAACTAAAATAAGTGATTTTCCAGTCAAATCTCGTTCAACTCAAGGTGTTATTGCAATAAAAATAACTAAAAAAAATGGTGTATTAATTGGAGCAATCCAAGTATGTCAAAAAAATCAAATTATGATTATTACTAATGCCGGCACTTTAGTACGCACACGAATTTCCGAAATCGGAGTATTAAAAAGAAATGCTCAAGGAGTAATATTAATACGAACTACTAAACAAGAAAAGGTTGTGGCAGTACAAAAATTAGACATTTTATATTGATAAAATATGACTAATAATTATTTTTATAATAAACAAATTTAAAAAAGTTTATATTAATTTACAATTTAATTTCATAACTTTTCTATAAAGTTTTTGTTCAAAGATAAAAATACAATTTTTTGTTATTAATAATAATAGATAATAATTGTTAAAAATTTATATAAACTGAGTATGGCATAATATGAATCAAAAATTACTCGTTACTAAAAGAAACGGAAAAAAAGAAGATATTAACTTAGAAAAAATACATCGAGTATTAAATTGGGCAGCTAAAGGATTACATAATGTTTCAATATCACAAGTTGAATTACAATCTAGAATTCAATTCTATAATAAAATAAAAACAACAACAATACACGAAACAATTATCAAATCTGCTGCTAATTTAATATCACGAAAAAATCCAAATTATCAATACTTAGCCGCTAGATTAGCTATATTTCATCTTAGAAAAAAAGCATATGGACAATTTAATCCTCCTGTTTTATATGAACATGTAAAAAAAATGGTAAAAAAAAATAAATATGATACAGCAATTCTTCAAGATTATTCTGAACAAGAATTTAATAAAATGAATAATTTTATTGATCACTTAAGAGATATGAAGTTTTCTTATGCTGCTGTAAAACAGCTTGAAGGCAAATACCTAATCAAAAATAGAATTAATGGAAAAATATACGAAAGCCCTCAATTCTTGTATATACTTGTTTCTGCTTGCTTGTTCGCAAAATATCCATATCATATTCGCATGAAATATATAAAAAAATTTTACGATGCAATTTCTACATTTAAGATTTCTCTTCCTACACCTATTATGGCTGGTTTAAGAACACCAACTAAACAATTTAGCTCATGTATTTTAATAGAATGCGATGATACTATTAATTCAATTAATGCAACTGCTAGTGCAATTGTTAAATATGTATCACAAAGAGCTGGTATCGGAGTTAATGTTGGACAAATTAGAGCTGTAGGAAGCGCAATAAGACAAGGAGAAGCTTTTCATACCGGATGTATACCATTTTATAAATATTTTCAAAGCGCAGTAAAATCATGCTCTCAAGGTGGAGTAAGAGGAGGTGCTGCTACTTTTTTTTATCCAATATGGCATTTAGAAATAGAATCATTAATTGTTTTAAAAAACAATAGAGGCATTGAAGAAAATAGAGTACGTCATACAGATTATGGAGTACAAATTAATGAGTTTATATATAAAAGAATGATTGAAGGTAAATTAATAACATTATTTAGTCCTCATGATGTAAAAGATTTATATCAATCATTTTTTTCTGACCAAAAAAAATTTCAACAATTATATGAAAAATATGAAAATAATACTAATATTAATAAAAAAATGATTAAAGGTTTAGATTTATTATCTATTCTTATTCAAGAAAGAACTTCGACAGGTAGGATATATATCCAACATGTTGATCATTGTAATACTCATAGTCCCTTTAATCCTAAAATTGCTCCAATCAGACAATCTAATCTATGTTTAGAAATACTACTTCCTACAAAACCTATATATGATGTCAACAATGATGAAGGTGAAATTGCAGTTTGCACTTTATCAGCTTTAAATTTAGGAAAAATTAATAATTTAAATGAAATTAGTGATTTATCTGATTTATTGATACGCGCTTTAGACGCTATATTAGATTATCAAGAATATCCGGTATTAACAGCAAAAAAAGGATCATTAGGTAGAAGAGCTTTAGGTATTGGAGTAATTAATTTCGCTTATTATTTAGCAAAAAATAACGTTCGATATTCTGATGGAAGTGCTAATAATCTTACTCATAAAACTTTTGAAGCAATTCAGTATTATCTTTTAAACGCTTCATGTTTATTAGCAAAAGAAAAAGGACCTTGTCCATTATTTCATGAAACAAATTATTTTAAAGGTATTTTGCCCATTGATACTTATAAAAAAACAATTGATACAATATGTAATGAACCACTACATTTTAAATGGGATACGTTACGAGAAAAAATAAAAAAATATGGATTACGTAATTCTACTGTATCTGCGCTTATGCCGTCAGAAACATCTTCACAAATTTCTAATGCTACTAATGGAATCGAACCACCTAGAGGATTTATTAGTATTAAAGCTTCTAAAGACGGTATGTTGCGTCAAGTTGTTCCTGAATATGAAAAATTAAAAAACAATTATGAATTATTATGGGATATTCCCGATAATACCGGATATCTTACATTAGTTGGTATCATGCAAAAATTTATTGATCAATCTATTTCTGCTAACACTAATTATGATCCATATAAATTCATTGATCATAAAATACCAATGAAAGTATTGATAAAAGATTTATTATTAGCTTATAAACTTGGAATAAAAACATTATATTATCAAAATACACGAGATAGAGCTGGAGAATATATAATACATTCTACTCCTCAAGTTACATCTCATTCTAAAGCATCTTGTCAAAATGGAGGATGTATTATATAAATGATAACTTAATTAAATATGTAAATTATTCATAATTATTTATATATAAAATACATTTATATGAAACATAAAATTATTTATGACATATACTACTTTTTCAAAAAAATATAATAATCAATTAAAAGAACCTATGTTTTTTGGTCAATCAGTAAATATCGCTCGTTATGATCAACAGAAATATAATATTTTTGAACGGTTAATAGAAAAACAACTTTCTTTTTTTTGGAGACCAGAAGAAATAGATTTATCCAAAGATCGCATCCAGTATAATAAATTGTTAAATCATGAAAAACACATTTTTTTAAGTAACTTAAAATATCAAACTTTATTAGATTCAATACAGGGAAGAAGTCCAAGTATAGCTTTACTTCCAATTGTATCTATACCAGAATTAGAAACATGGATAGAAACTTGGTCGTTTTCAGAAACTATACATTCTAGATCTTATACACATATTATTAGAAATATTATTAATGCTCCATCTGAAGTATTTGATACTATAATAGATAATTCACATATATGTAAAAGAGCTCAAGATATTTCTCATTATTATGACGATTTGATTCAACAAAATAATTATTGGCATCTATTTGGAGAAGGTAAACATGTGATAAATAATAAACAATTAAATGTTTGCTTAAAAACTATAAAAAAAAAGCTATATTTATGTTTAATCAGTGTAAATGTTTTAGAAGCTGTACGTTTTTACGTTAGTTTTGCTTGTTCATTTGCTTTTGCAGAAAGAGAAATTATGGAAGGAAATGCAAAAATTATCCGATTAATAGCACGAGATGAAGCTTTACATTTAACAGGAACACAACATATTATCAATATCATTCGTGAGCAAGCAAAAGAAGAAAAAATGGAAGGCATTGTTAATGAATGCAATAAAGAGGCTATTGTGTTATTTAAACAAGCTGCAGAACAAGAAAAAAATTGGGCTACATATCTTTTCAAAGACGGTTCAATTTTAGGATTAAATAAAGAAATTTTATATCAATATATTGAATACATTACAAATATACGTATGAAATCCATAGGTTTACCACCTATTTTTGCCGCTTGTACAAATCCTATACCTTGGATTAATTATTGGTTATCTTCAGATAATGTACAAGTTGCTCCACAAGAAGTTGAAGTTAATTCCTATCTAATAGGACAAATAGATTCTTCAATTAATTGCAATGAATTAAAAAATTTTCAATTATAACTAATATTTATATATAAAAATATTTTTTTTATAAAATAAAATATTTAATAAATTAATTTTTTTATTAAAAAAATATATTTTAATAAAAATATAAATTATTATATCTTCATTTTCTTAAAAAGAAAAATAAATTTAATATATATTTAATCAATTTATTATTTATTAAAAGTGTTCAATGTTAGAATATTCTTCTAAAAAAATATAAAATTGGAATTTTTAATAGAAATTTAATTCAACACATTATCATGAAGAAGATTGTATCACAGTTAACATAATAGTATATAATATATCTTCTATAGAAGCACCTCTAGATAAATCATTAACAGGTTGATTAATTCCCTGTAATATTGGTCCAATACATATTGATCCTGTAGATCTTTGAACTGCTTTATAAGTAATATTTGCAGTATTTAAATCGGGAAATATAAAAATATTTGCTTTACCTTTAATTATAGAATTTGGACATTTTACTTTACTTACATTATTTGATATTGCTGCATCGTATTGAATAGGCCCTTCAATTAATATATCTGGCCTAATTTTATTTACTAATTTTGTAGCTTTTATAACTTTTATAACATTTTCATCAGTGATGTTATTTATTGTATTAGTAATGTAAGATAGCATTGCAATTCGAGGTTTTATTTTAAATTGAATTGCGGTTTCAAAAGATTGTATAGCTATTTCTGCCAATTCTTTATAAGAAGGATTAGTATTAATAGCACAATCTGAATACATTATTACCCTGTCATGTAATAACATAAAAAAATAAGAAGACACTAACGAATACTGCTGTTTACATTTTATAATTTGAAAAGCGGGGCGTAAAACTTCTGATGTTGTTGTTTCTATTCCAGCAACTACTCCAGCTACATTTTTATCATGTTTTAACATTAACATTGCAAGCATTATATTATTTTTAACTAATTTAGATGCAGTTTCAAAATTTAGACCGTTTTGTTTACGTATATTTAATAATTTTGTAATATAATTGTTACATATTAATTTTGGATCTATAATTTGAATTCCATCTTTTATTTCTATTTTATTTTTTTTTGCATAATGATAAATTTTTTTATGCTGACCTAATAAAATTATTTTAGATATATTTTTTTTATTACAAATTGAAGCTGCTTCTATTATTAATGGATTATTACCTTCAGGTAAGATAACTGTTTTTTTATATTGTTGACACATTGTTTTTAATTGATATTTAAAAAAAATAGGGTTAATTAAATTTATTAATTTTTCTTTTCGTAATAAACTAAAATTTATATCAATTGTTTTAGAAAATGTATTTATATTATCCTTTCTCTCTTGCAATTTTTTGTGGAACATAGTATGAGGAATGGTACGTAATAAATCAAATATTTCTAATTTAGAAGAAGTAACAAAAAAAATAGGAATAAAATTATAATTTTTTTGTATAATTGTTATATTATTGTCTATTATTTCTTGCATAACAATTAATATAACTGCAAAAACTATTTTTTTATTTTTTAAAAAATTTATTATTATATAAAATTGTTCAATATCAATAACATCAATTAAAAATAATGTCTGTGATTCTATATTATTATTCTGTAATTCTTTTAGCGAGTTTAAAAAAAATATTTTTTTTATAAAAAAATTGTCGTTATTAAAACTTGTTATCACTTTTGCATTAAAATAGATACATAAATTATTCAACGAAATATATTGAACATCAGGATCATTATACATTCCCCCTACAATCAACCATTTTTTTTTATCTTGTAATGAAAAATTAAATTTACTTTTATAATTATATAAAGATATTTTTTTTGGTTGATTAATAAAATCAAACTTAGAATTATTTAAAATAATACCTATTACACTATGATTATCCAAAGGAAAAAAATTATTATATTCAAATTGTTTACACTCTATCTTGGCGATACTTAATACAATATTACTATTCATTAAATAAATAATTTTTGCACGAAGACGCTCAGCAATTAATAAATTAAATTTTATATTTAATAAATAATTTTTAGAACTAAGAGGTAATCCTTGAATCAAATTAATACTAAACATACTACTATCGATACATTCTTGATAATATGCATCAGTAACTTTATCTAAAAGACTATTAAAATTATTATGATTAATATAATTTAATGTATCTGTATCTACTTTGATAGGTTCAATAAATTTTATATCTAATTTTAATAAATTTATTATAGAAATTATTTTTTTTTTATACACAACAATATTTTTTTTATTCTTTATAATGTTAAAAAATGAACATGGAATATTTTTTTCATAAAAATTTTTTAAAATACTTAAACTTACTGTATTTATTCCAACATATTCATGTAACGGAATAATTAATAATGGAAATGACATATAAATCACCTTAAATATAAAATATCTAAACAAATAATTTAGAACAATAAATTAAATTTATACAATACATTTTGTATTAATAACATGCATAGTTTCTTTTGCGATTTCAATTTCTTCTTTAGACGGAATAACTATAATTGGAATACTATTTTCTAAATGAATAAAATTAATACGATTGCTTTTAACATTAATATTCTTTTTTTGATCAATAAATACTCCTAATAATGATAATTTAGTAATAGTTATTAATCGCATTAAAGACGAATTTTCTCCAATCCCTCCAGTAAAAGTAATTGCATCTAATTTTCCATCCATTAATGTTGAATATCCTGCAATATATTTAGCTAAACGATGACAAAATACATCAAAAGAAAGTTTAAATTTTACATTTTTATAATAATTATAAGTAATTTCTCGAAAATCACTAGTTATTTCATTTAAACCTAACAATCCTGATTTATTTATTAAAATATCTTCAATAGATTTTATGTCCAATTTTAAATTTTTATACATAAAAAAAATAATAGCAGGATCGATATCCCCACTACGATTCCCCATTATTAAACCTTCTAATGGCGTTAAACCCATAGAAGTATCTACTGATAACCCATCTTTTATTGCAGCAATAGAACATCCATTTCCTAAATGACAACTAATTATATTTAAGTTATTTTTAGGTATATTTAATATTTGCGCAACTTTATTGCAAATATATTGATGACTGATCCCATGAGCTCCATAACGCCGAATATGATTTTTATAAAAAAATTTATATGGTATGCCATATAAAAATGATTCAGCTGGTAATGTTTGATGAAAAACAGTATCAAAAACGCCTACATTATATTTTGATAAACTAGGAAAATTTTTTTTACAAAATGATACTCCTAACAAATTTATAGGATTATGTGTAGGAGCAAAACATGATGCTTCTTCAATATATTTTATATTTTTTTTATTCAAAAAAACTGCTGTAGTAATTTTATTTCCTCCATGCACAATTCTATGACCAATTCCTATTATATTAGACGTTATTTCTTTATATTTAAATAATATTTCTTGAAATAAAAAATCTAAACCTTCTAGATGTGTTATAATTTTATTAAACGAATAAACACAATCAGACATATAATTATGTATTTTCCAAACTGCTTTAGTATGATGTAAACCAATTGCATCAATGATTCCAGATAAGATCTTGCTATATTTTACCGTGTCAATAATAGAAAATTTTATTGATGAACTTCCGCAATTTAAAACTAAAATTAATTTTTGCACAATAATTTCCTTAAAAAATAAATTAATTTTTGCAATAATAAAACTACAATATCAATAATATTAAATAATTTTATCGGTTTTAAAAAAAATGAAAAATATACACGTTATGATTCAACAATTAAAAGTAAAAAAAAATATTTTACCTGTAGAAGAAATTAATAAAAGAATCAATTTTTTAAAAGATTATCTTTTAAATCATACAGAAATCCAAACACTAGTAATAGGTATTAGTGGAGGGCAGGATTCGACTTTATCAGGAAAACTTTGTCAATTGGCAATCAATAAAATTAATAACACTTTGGCAATAAAAAAATATAAATGTATTGCAATTCGCCTTCCATATGGAATACAATCAGACGAAAATGATTGTAAAACTGCAATTAATTTTATCAATCCTAATCAAACCATATCTATAGATATAAAAAAAATTGTTTGTACTACAATAAATTCTTTATTAAAAAATAATATAATTTTATCCGAATCTGATAAAGGAAATCTTAAATCTCGTATACGAATGCAAATAATATATAGTATTGCTGCGCAAAATAAAGGAATAGTAGTTGGCACTTCTAATGCAAACGAAATTATCACAGGTTTTTTTACTAAACATGGAGATGGAGCTTCAGATATTAATCCTATTCGTAGTTTAAATAAAAGACAAGGAAAAATTTTGTTAAAAACATTAAATTGCCCTCAACAATTATATTTAAAAGATCCAATTGCTGGATTAGAAGATAATGCTCCATATAAAACAGACGAAGAAATCTTAGGTATTAGCTATGAAACTATAGATAATTTTCTTGAAGGTCGCACAATTCCAAATAATGAAATTGAAAAAATTAAATATTGGTATTATAAAAATAATCATAAAAGATTGTACCCTTTTATTTAACAAAAAATTTTACTTAAAATATATTTTTTTAATGCAAAACAATTGATTTTTTTTTAATTAAATGAATTTGCATTCTAATAATTTCAGCAACAGGATCATCTGGGCATTTTTCAATAAAATATGTTAAATCCGATATAGCAATACGATTACATTCTAAATGAGCATATATTAACCCTCTATCCCGTATTTCATAAGGATCATTCTCTTTTATTTGGATTAAAAAATTACTTATTTTTAAAGCCAGTATCATATTTTTTTCTTCGATTAATGCTAATTTTAAATTATGTAATATTTTATGCAAAACTACAATATTTTCAGAATATTTTAAATCTTCTTCTTTTAATGTAGTAGTAGGACTAACACTACCTTTTAACCATAAATCTAATGTTTCTTTATTTAAAAATTCACCATTAACAGGATTAATCAATATTATTTCTTTATTATTTTTATCATTGAAACTAACAATAAACTGGGTAGGAAATATTATTGGATATAAATTAATATCTAATTTTTTTGCAATATCAATTAAAATTATCCCTAGAGATAATGCTATACCTTTTTTTTCCCTTAATACGTAATCAATACGTAACGCATTAGAAACGTTATAAATACCATCAACGCTTTTAAATTTCCAATAAGAATAAAAAAAATAAATTAATTTTTTTAATTTAATATCATCATTTTTTATCTTTGTAATAACATCTTTAGCTTCCTGAATTTTTTTATTTAATTCTAACATAATAAGTTCTTTAGAAATATCATGATAAAGCAAACAAAATATATCAATCATAGCATCAAGTATAGAAAATTGATTATTTAATTTAATTTTTTCTACTAAAAGTTTCATAATTCATCCTTAAAATATACAATTAATTAATATTTCATAATTTAAAAAATTATTTATATTAATAATAATACTATAATTTATTGTAAATTAAATATTATTATTAATAACACAGTTATAATTTTCCTGCAATGACCCTATCATATCCGTTATAATCTTTATAAGATTCTATTGTTGTAAATTTATACTTTACAAAAAAATTAAATACTTCATTTTTTTGATTCCAACCGTGTTCTAATATCAACCAACCATCTTGTAATAAATAATACTTAGCATTGCTAATAATATGTTCTATATCTTGTAATCCTTTTTTTGTAGTAAATAATGCTTTTTTTGGTTCAAACATAATATCTTTAGATAAATTTTTCTTTTCTTTTATTGAAATATATGGTGGATTACTAACTATAATATTAAACTTATAATTATTTAAACAAGAAAACCAATTACTCTTACAAAAAAAAACATTTTTTATATTTAATTTATTAGCATTATATTTTGCTAATTTAATGATTTTAGTAGTATAATCAATACCCATTACATGACAGTTAGAACATTCATTTGCAATAGATATAGCAATATTTCCAGAACCAGTACCTAAATCTAAAATATATTGTTTTTTTTTCATATTGATTTTAATTAATGATATTTCTACTAATTTTTCAGTATCCGATCGAGGAATTAATACATCTTTTGATAGAAAAAAATTTAATGACCAAAAATATTTGCTACAAATAATATAATTTAATGGTTCATTATTTACGCGTCTATTTAATAATTTATTTAACTGTTTTTGTTGTACTATCGTTAATTCTATGTCATCAAAAGCAATTAACCAGCTAATCGAATGATTTAAAACATACGATAATAAAATTAATACATCATGATAAGCGCTAAAAGCATAATTTAATTTCTTTATGCTGATTTTTTTCCAATCTCTAATTTTCATATTTTATTCAGATAATTGATATAAATAATCTTTGTGTAATTCCTGTATTATAGGATTAATTAATAAATCTAAGTTGCCATTTAATATTTCGTTCAAACAGTAAAGTGTTAAATTAATTCTATGATCAGTAACTCTGTTATTTGGAAAATTATATGTTCTATTTCTATCAGATCGTTCTCCTGTCCCTAATAACGATTTACGAATTATTGATTCTTTTTTATGTCTCTTTTCTTCTTCTGCTGCGCGAATCCTAGCTGATAATATCGATAATGCACGAGCTTTATTTTTATGTTGAGATCTTTCATCTTGGCATTCAACTACTTGACCAGTAGGAATATGTGTAATGCGAATTGCAGAATCAGTAGTATTAACATGCTGACCACCTGCTCCAGAAGATCTAAAAGTATCAATACGTAAATCACTAGAATTAATATTCTCATATTTTTTCATATTTTTTTCTAATGGCATTACAGCAACAGTACATGTTGAAGTATGCACTCTTCCCTGAGTTTCAGTTTTAGGTATTCTTTGTACTCGATGTCCTCCCGATTCAAATTTTAATCTTTTCATAACCCCTTTCCCTGAAATTTGTGCAGTAATTTCTTTATAACCGCCTTGATCACCTTCATGTATACTCAATACGTCAACTTTCCATGAATGAATATCAGCATATTTCATATACATTCTAAATAGTTCTCCAGCAAAAATTGCAGATTCATCACCGCCAGTAGCGGCTCTAATTTCAATAAAACAATTTTTTAAATCATTAGGATCTCTTGGTATCATTAGTTGTTGTATTTTTGTTTCTAAGTTATTTTCTTGTAATACAAGAGATTTTAATTCAATTTCTGCTTCTTTATATAAATCAGGGTCATGTAACAATTCATTAATGTCATGCTTTTCTTTTTGAATTTTTTTCCACTTTCTAAAATGCTTAATAATATCTGATAAATCAGCATATTCTTTAGATAATTCTTTATATAAATCTTGTGTAACCATTATTCTTTTATCAGATAGCATTTGTTCTAATTCTTTATAACGATCAAGTAACCGCTGTAATTTTAAATTAATATTTTTTTTCATTTTTTATATTATAATAAAAATTATTAGTTGATATTGTTAGTATATAATACAATAAAACAAATCAAAAAAATTTAATTTAATTAAATTTAATTTTAGTATTATAAAATTTTATATAATAGTTTCACTAAAAATTTAATATAAAAAACTATATATAAAATATATATCTAGTAAAATTAAATAATTAATTTTAATACAATCATAATAAAAAAATAAATACTTGCTTTAAGTATATGAAATTTATCTTTTAAATACTAAAATATAAATTTGTAATTAATTAAACAGCTATAATAATGTTATTTATATCTTAAAAAAATTTTTAATATTGTTAGATCATTAATATTTTTGTAAAAATATAAACAAAACAATCAATACATTTTACATTGACATATATGAATATATATATAAATATGATTACTTTAATTAATAAAACTTTAAATAACAAACCAATTTTATTTCTATATGAGGGCGTGTAATTGTGTCTGATATGAAATTATTTGCTGGAAATTCGGTTCCGCGACTTGCTCAATCAATATCTCGAAAACTATATACCAGTTTAGGAAAAGCATCTATAGGAAGATTTAGTGATGGAGAAATTAGTGTTCAAATTAATGAAAATGTTAGAGGTAAAGATGTTTTTGTTATACAATCAACTTGCGCACCAACAAACGATAATTTAATGGAATTATTAGTAATAACAGATGCACTTAGACGAGCTTCTGCTGGAAGAATAACAGCCGTAATCCCATACTTTGGATATTCAAGACAAGACCGCAGAGTGCGATCTGCTAGAGTGCCAATTACTGCTAAAATCGTAGCAGATTTTTTATTTAATGTTGGTGTAGATCGTGTTCTTACAGTTGATTTACATGCAGAACAAATTCAAGGATTTTTTGATATTCCTGTAGATAATGTTTTTGGAAGTTTAATTTTATTAGAAGATATGCTGCAAATAAAATTAAAAAATCCAATTGTAGTTTCTCCAGATATAGGAGGAGTAGTACGAGCACGAGCTATAGCAAAATTATTAAATGATACAGACATGGCTATTATTGATAAAAGAAGATCAGCATCTAATACTTCTCAAGTAATGAATATTATAGGAGATATAAAAAATAGAGATTGTGTTTTAGTAGATGATATCATTGATACTGCAGGAACATTATGTAAAGCAGCTCAAGCATTAAAAGATAACGGAGCAAAAAAAGTATTTGCATACGCAACACATCCTATTTTTTCAGGAATAGCCACCCAAAATTTACAACAATCCGTAATAGATGAAATTGTTGTATGTGATACTATTCCCCTCAATAAAACTATTAAAATATTACCCAAAGTACGCACATTATCTCTTGCTGGAATGCTTGCTGAAGCTATTAGAAGAATAAGTAATGAAGAATCTATTTCCGAAATGTTCGAACATTGATATTAGTTTCTTGTTATTTATAATAAATACGATATTTGTATTTTATTCGTAAAAATTTAATTTTAAATACTTATTCTAAAATTTTATAAAATTATTGAATTAATAAACATGTACATATAAAAAATAAAATGTACATGATTTATTATAAAAATATATTTAATTTTAAAAAATTAATCAATATTTGAGGAAATATACCAAATAAAATAATTAAAAATGTTATTACAAATACAATCAATTTTAATAAAAATAAAGCAATATTATTGTTTCCCACATTATTTGAAACTATTTTTGGAACTTTTTGATAAAAAACTGCTATTATTTTAAAATAACAATACATTCCTAAAATAGATCCTATAAAACCACTAACACCTAAAATAGAAAATTTACCGCTAATAATATTTAAAAATAAATAATATTTTCCAAAAAAACCACAAGTAGGAGGAATCCCAACTAAAGAAAAAAGCATTATTGTTGCAGAAATTGCTAAAAAAGGTTGATTCCAAAATAATCCAACATATCTTTGAATATTATAATTTTTTTTTGAATTTTTATACAAATGGTCAATTAAATTCAATATACTAAATACTCCCAATGTTCCTAATAAATAACTGACAATATAAAAATTAATATTTTCTAAATTAATTTTATTATGATGGAATCCAGTCATAATCAATGCTAAAAAATATCCTGATTGAGCTATAGAAGTATAACCAAATAATTTCTTAATATCTGGTTCAAATACAGCTCTTATAGTTCCAAATAATATAGAAATACAAGCAATTGTTCCTGTAAAAAAAGCGAGTTCATTATTTTCTAAACCATTAAAAAAACTAAAAAAACGTATTAATATCAATAAAAAAATAATTTTATAAATACCTGAAAGATGACCTAATGATACTATTGGAGCACCTTCATATATTTCTGCTGTCCATAAATGAAAAGGAAAAAAAGCTAATTTAAATAAAATAGTAGAAAAAAATAAAGCTAATCCAATTAAAAATAAATAGTCTTGATATAAATAAGCATATTCAATATATAAACCCCATGTATTAATATTTAATGATCCAGTAGTACAAAACATTAAAATCATTCCAAGTAACATGCAAATAGAACTTATTCCAGATAAAATACCATACTTTAATACAGCATTAAATGAAGAATCAGAAAAAATTGTGTAACCTATTATTCCTAATAAAGATATAGAAACTAATTCTATTCCAATAAAAAAAGAAACAGCATGATTAGCAATAATTACTACCATACCTCCTAAAGTAGAAATTAATAAAAATAAATAAAATTCTTCTTTATAATAGATATCTGATTTTTTTTTTGACCAAAAATAAGAAAATATACATACAATTAAACTATTTGTTAATAATATAAGCATATATAAAATCGACATTAATGGCATTTGAAATATTTCAATCGTTGCAATATATGGAGAAAAAACAGCAAATTTTAATGAAAAAAGTGCAGTTAAAATTCCTATTATAGAAAATACAAATACTAAAAACGCATCTCTTTTACATGCAATAAAAAATGTTATAAACATTATAGCAATCATAATGCTATTTATGGGCATCATCGTTGTGAATTCTAACAAATTTGATAATATCATTGAAAATTTTAAAACCTCTTCATTAACAAACTAAAAATAAAGAATAAATATTGTCCATAACATTATTACTAATATTAAAAATAATTTGAGGAAAAAAACCAATGTATACTAATAAAAAACTAATCATAAAAAGTGCAAAAAATTCTATAAAATAATATTTATTTACTATTTTTAATTGATTAAATGGACCAAAATATATTTTATGAAATAACCTTAAAGAATAAATTGCAGAAAGTATCATACTACTTACTATAACTATAGTAACAAAAAAATTATTTTTAATAATTCCTAGTAATACCATAAATTCACCAACAAAATTAGCTGTTCCTGGTAATCCTAAATTAGCAAAAATAAAAAATAATGAAAAAGATGGGATCCATTTCAAATAACCCCATAAACCTCCCATTTTATGTATATTATGTGTTGATAATTTATGATAAAGTTGCGATGCAATAATAAATAATGCTGCAATAGATAAACTAGTACTAATGATTTGAATTATTATACCTTGATAAGAAATATAATTAGAATTGTAAATTCCTATTAATATAAAACCAATATGAGATAAAGAAGTATAAGCTATAATTTCTTTAATATTATTTGATTTAATTGCCATAAAACTATTATAAATAATATTAACAATACCTATACATGTTATAAAGAACATGATTTTTTTTGAATAATAAGGGAATATAAAAATATTAAACCGTAACAAACCATAAATAGATGTTTTTAATAAAAGACCTGTAATATCTAAAAAACCAGATACAGGAGAAGATTTATGAGCATCTATTAACCAATTATGAAAAGGAAAGATTGGTAACTTTATTATAAAACTGAAAAAAAACATTAACATGCAATAATATTCTAAACTTGGATTTAATAACGCCATATTAGATAATTCAAAATAATTAAAACTCCAATAATGATTAATGTCATAAAAATTCCAAGCTAATACTAAAATACCTAAGAATAACAACAATCCCGAAATTTGAGTATAAATAAGAAATTGGTTAGCAATATATATTCTTTTCGTGATAGCAATAGTTTTTTTACCCCAACAAATTATAAAAAAATATACTGGTATAGATGACAACTCCCAAAATAAAAAAAATAAAAATAAATCAACAGAAGTAAATACTCCTATCATACCAGTAATCATGCACATTAAATTGAAATAAAAAAACCCAATTTTTTCATAATTTTGATTCCATATAGATAATATAGATATGATACTTAACACACAAGTTAACATTACCATTAAAAATGATAATCCATCTAAAAAAAGATGAAAATGAATTCCAAATTTATCAATCCAATTTATTAAAAATTCATTGCTGTACAATCCATGTATATTAGATAAATAGTTTTTTTTTTGATACCATATTAGAATACATAAAAATAATGTAATTAAAAGACTTAACAAACATAGTTTTTTACAATATTTTGGAATAACAAAACCCAATAAAAAAGAAAAAATACCTGATAAAAATGGAATTATAACTAAAAATGAAAGTAACATTTTTTACTATTGTCCTATTATATTTTTCAATTTTTCAAAAAATAATATTAACATCAGATTAAATGCTTATTAATTTTAAAAAAAAAAAAATAAAAAATTTTTATTAAAAAAAGATTATTTGAATTTAACTATAAATGGATTATTCGTTCTAATATTCATAAAAATAATAAGATTATTGATAAAAAAAATAAAATATTTATGTTATATAACAAAATATAAAAATTTAATGTTTGATTTTCGTAACATGAAAAAATTTTATTAATATAAAAAAATATACTAAATAAAATTTTATTACATAAAATAATAAAATTATTATTAACAATATTCTTTATATACATAAAAAATGTAATAAAATATTTGTTATAAAAATTATCAATATTTAATTTTTCTAATATTATGCAAATTAATCGAGTTATATAAATTAAATAAATATTTTCTTTAAATAGAGAATATAGATAAAATCCTATTACTCCTAAAAAAGAAATAAAAAAAGTTAAAAATGTTAATTGATGCATTGTTATTTTATCTACATGATTATTATATTGAAAAATATAACAGTACTTTAATAAAAAATAAAATATACAAGTAGAAGCAAACATTAATACAATTAATGGAATATCATGAAAAATATTTTTTTTCATTACATTATTATTATAACAATTAACATTTTTTCTAAAAAACAATGTATAACATAATCGAGAAACATATAAAGATGTTAATAATACTCCTAATAAACTAACAACTAAAAAAAACACATTATTGCTTTCTAAAATAGAATATAAAATTAATTCCTTACTATAAAATCCTATAGTAATCCATGGAAAAGAAATTAATGAAGCGCAACCAAATATAAACGCACTACAAACCAATGGAATATTTCTTTTCAAAACATTAATTTTAAAAATATTACGTTCTTCATAAGAATAATGAATTAAAGATGCTGAAGATAAAAATAATAACGCTTTAAAAATACCATGTGAAAATAAATGAAAAATAGCTACATTCCAAGAAGATACACCTAATGATACAAACATATAGCCAATCTGACTCATTGTTGAATAAGCTAAAATTCGTTTTATATCAGTCTCAATCATTGCAAAAAATCCAGCAATTAACAAAGTTATACATCCACATAATCCTACTAAAAACAATATTTTTGGACATAAAATAAAAATAAATTTAACTTTACTAATCAAATATACCCCAGCTGTTACCATAGTAGCAGCATGAATTAATGCAGAAGCTGTAGTCGGACCTACCATTGCATCCGCTAGCCAAGTATGTAAAGGAAATTGAGCTGATTTACTAATAGCACCAATAAATAAAAATAATGCTATAACATTTAACATAAAGAACTGATGTAAATTCTCTAAATTTAAAAAATGTATATTTTGCATAATTTGATGCACACTAAAACTATTAAAATATTTATATATCATTAAAATAGAAATTAAAAGAAATATATCTCCTATTTTTGTCATAAGAAAAGATTTTCTTGCACATGCAATATTTTTTTTTGAATAAAAATAAAATCCAATTAATAAATATGAACATAATCCTACAGCTTCCCACCCTAAATAAATTAATAATAAATTATCAGATATAACTAATATCACCATGCTTATAATAAAAAACATTATTAACGTAAAAAACCGCACTTGTTCTTTTTTATTCTTAATGTACCAAAGAGAAAATATTTGCACTAACAAACCAATGCTTAATACCAAATTAAGCATTATTAAAGAAGTATTATCTATTAATAAATCTAAACTAATATTCATTCTCTGCAAAGAAATTAAATTCCATAAATGGAAATACAGATAATTAAATTCTGTTAATTTATAATTAAATGTAATAAATAAACTCAATAAAAAAGCAATGCAAGTTAAAAATATATATATATTTATAATAAATTTTCTAAAAGAAAATGACTGTATGCAAAAAAAAGAAAAAATCACACTTATACAAGGCATTAATAAATTAAAATAAATACAATTCATTATTTATTCTCACTTAATGAGTCTGTATTTAAGGTACGATGTGTACGATGTAAACGAATTAAAATGGTTAAACCTATACTTGCTTCTATTGCTGCAATAGTAACTATAATAATATACATAGCTTGACCTTGAATAGAATGAAAATACGTACTAATCGTAATAGCAGCAATAATAATAGCATTAATCATGACTTCTAAACTAATTAGAATAAATAATAAGCTTTTTCTAATCAACAAAGAAATCAATCCTAAAGTAAAAATAATAATTGATAGAATTAAACCATGAGTGAGAGAAATCATATTTTTTACCTTTTTAAATTGTTACTATTTTTTTGTTGTAATTACATTTTTTTTTACTCTTAAAAAATGTAATGTTACTATCAATGCGTTTAATAATAATATCGATGCTAATTCCACTATTATAAATAAATGACCAAATAAACATTCTCCTATTTTTTTTGATTCAAAAATATAAGTCATTAAAAAATTATTTTTTATATTATAAACAGAAAAAGAAAAAATTAAAAATAACAACAACGCAAAAACAACTGACTTATTATCATATATTTTATATATCCATTTTTCTGAAACAGATTCAATATTTGAATTTAAATTTAATAACATAATCACAAATAAAAATAGTACCATTATTGCCCCTGCATATATTATTATTTCTAAAGATGCAGCAAAACTTGAACCAAAAACAAAAAAAATTCCGGATGTTGACAACAAAGAAGAAATAAGAAAAAGCAAAGAATAAATTGGATTTTTTTGAATAATTGTAAATAATGTAAATAAAACGGTTATAAAACTTAAAATATAAAAAATTATATGCATTATATTAATCTCTTTAAGGTAATAATTTTTTTATATCAACATGATCAATTTTATTTTCAAAAAATTTATCATTTTTATTTTTTATTTTTACTCCAGTAATATTATAAAAATTATAATTCGGATTTTTTCCAGTTCCAGAAATCAACAAATCTTTTTTTTCATATACTAAATCTTTCCTATTAAATTCACCTAATTCTACATCTGGAATTAATTGAATTGCATTAGTAGGACAAGCTTCTTCACACAAACCACAAAATATACATCGAGAAAAATTAATACGAAAAAATTTTGCATACCATCTACCTGTTTTTTTAGTAGATTTTTGTAACGATATACAATCTACAGGGCAAACAGCTGAACAAAGATTACATCCGACACATCTTTCTTCTCCATCTGGATCTAAAGTAAGAATTATTCTTCCTCTGTATCTATCGGATAATGGAATAGATGATTCCGGATACATTTGTGTTTCTTTTTTTGAAAACATATTCAAAAATACTAAATAAATACTTCTAATTTGAGTAAAACAACCAAAAAAAACATTTTTTAAAAACATATATTTCAATCCTTATCTATAAATTATTTTAATACAATCCCCATTCCAGTAATAAATAAATTTAATAAAGCTATAGGAAAACAAAATACCCAACCAAAATACATAACTTTTTCATACTTAGGTCGTTGTAATGCAGCTCGAATTAAAATAAATAAATATAAAAAAGAAAAAACTTTTAAACTAAACCAAAAAAAAGATGGTAAAAATGGACCTTGAAATCCTCCTAAAAATAACGATACAATTAAAGAAGAAACGACAATCATAGAAATATATTCTCCAATAAAAAATAAACCAAACTTCATGCCAGAATATTCAATATGATATCCATCAGCTAATTCTTGCTCTGCTTCTGGTTGATCAAAAGGATGTCTATGACATAACGCAATTGATGCAATAAAAAATGTTAAAAATCCTAAAAATTGAGGAAAAATATTCCACATATTTTGCTGACTGTGTATTATATCCAATATATTAAAAGATTCCGCTTTAGCAACCGTTCCCATTATTGATAATCCTAAAAATACTTCATAACTTAGAGTTTGAGCGATTGAACGCACAGATCCTAATAAAGAATATTTATTATTACTAGACCAACCAGCTAATAAAACAGAATATACAGATAAACTAGCCATCATTAAAAAAAATAATACTCCAATATTTAAATTAATTATAAACCATTCATTAGTTATTGGAATAATCGCAAAAACTATTAATAATGATGTAAAAGCAATTATTGGAGATATACAAAAAATTAATTTGTTACTAAAAGGAGGAATCCAATCTTCTTTAAAAAAAATTTTTATCATGTCTGCAAATAACTGTAAAGTACCATTCCATCCTACTCGATTTGGACCATATCTATTTTGTAATAAACCTAACACTTTTCGCTCAATAACACTCATCATAGATGCAAAAGTAATTAACGCAACCAATAATATTAAAACTTTAAAAAAACAATGTAAAATTGTTAATACATGTATTTTTGTTAATAATGTACTTTCCATTTACCCTCCTCTACAGGTAATATTATTTTTCCTAATAACACAAATGGAAAATAAGGTGTACGAAATGGTAAAGCTATATATTTATGATGAATATTATTAGAAAATTTTATAAATACTTTAAATCTATCATTATAATGTTGTATTTCAATAAATGAATATTCTTGGATAGTAAAAATACTAGCGTTATCAGAATGTATTATTCCTGTAATATTAATATTTTTATTTTTAACACTATTATCCATATTGGAAAATGCAAATACCTGAGGAGTAAATAAAAAATAATAAGGAATAATTTTTAAACATTGTTTATTTATATTAGCTTTATTTTTTTTTACATTTTCATAAAAATTTATGCTTTCTTTATTTATATTTTTAGAAATAAAGAATGTATTTCTTATATTTTTATTAATCTGATGTGGTATTTGTAAATTAGATTTTATTCCAGACTGTACAGAATTCCACCCTGCACTCCAATAAAAAGGAATTTCAGTAGAACTATCATTATGTAATAAATTATTTGAAGAACCTTCCATTGAAAATGCAAACATAGTATCACGATCTTCAGGTTGTTTATGTTCATGAATATCATAATTTGCATACATAGAGGTACGTCCACTAAACCGTTGCGGTGATCTTGGTAACTTTTGACCAAAAATACGAAATAATGAATTAGGAGTGATATTTTTAATATTTTTTAAACACGGTATCTGTATACTACACGCATTAATAACATCATCCAATATTAGCCACATTGGTTTTTTATTTAATAATTTTGCTTTAACATTATGTAACCATCTCCAACTCTCTAACCGTTTAATATGATCGTTATAAAAAGATGGATCATATACTTGGAAAAAACGCTGTAATCGACCTTCATAATTTAAAAATGTTCCGGAAGATTCAAAAATATTTTTAGTAGGTAACTGTAAATTAGCTTTCTTTAAAGTTAATGTATTATTATGATCTAAGACAATAATTTTGTTATCTTTTTTATTGAATAGTTCATTTAAAAAATTATGAGAATAATTTTGATATATATCATTTTCCATAAATATTAAAGTAGTATTTTTTTTCTTTTTTATGAATTTTAATACGTTGTCTAGACATATACCATTCATAAGTGCAACTCCAATACTATTTGGATTAGGAGTTATTAAAATTAAACCAACTTGATTGTTAAATTTTTGAATTAATTTTGATATATCAAAAGCTAATTGTACCATTTCTTTTTCTAAACAATTAGATCCAGAAATAATTAACGGTTTTTTCGCATGAATCAACGCATTTACTATTTTAAAAACATAATTATTTATTTTATTATCATCTATTTTTAAATAAGAGTTACCTTGATTTTTATTTATTAATTGTTCTTTAATTTTATACATAATTTTAATAGGTTCAATCAAAGAACGAGAATACTTATCACTACATAATTCATCTAATTCAGAATCTTGATAATTAATAATAAAAAAAGGATTTTGTTTATTTTGGATTAAATTATTTATTGCCGAAGATTGCCAAGAATATATTGTTTGATTATATAAATAATTTGATAAACGATTATTTTTATGTTTAACAGCTTGTCTAATTGACAAAGATAATCTAGGAGCTGTTTTTAATATATCCTCACCAAATATTATTATTGCATCACATTCTTCAACTTCTTTTAAACTAGGAATATGTATACTGCTATATTTTAAAACAGATGCAATAAATTCTGTTATTTCATGCTCTTTCCGTAACATACCACTAGAAAAATTTTTTTCTCCTACTAATTCTTGTAAAGCAAAATTATTTTCTATACTTGAACGCGAAGATCCAATACCTATAACATTATCTGATTCTTTTAATATTTTTATAAATTCTAATAAACTCTCTGCTTCACTCAAAACTATAGTTTCATTATTAACAATTTTTTTTGAATAACTAGGTCTATTTTTTGTATTGCTAATATCATAATTAAATCGACCTACATCACAAATAAAATAATTATTAATATGTTCATTAAATCTATTCTCTACTTTTCTAATTTTTCCGCTTCGCTCTCCGATAATAATATTACATCCTACACTACAATGTTGACAGACACTAGGAGCATACTGCATATCCCATTTTCTACTATAATGATTATCTTGAGTTTTATCTGTGAAAACACCTGTAGGACAAACTTCTATCAAATTACCAGAATGTTCACTCTCTAGGACTCCATCCGTGATCCTTCCAAAATAAAGATTATTCGCTGAACCATATACGTTAAAATCTTTACCTCCTGCATAATCTTTATAAAACCGCACACACCGATAACAAGATATACATCGATTCATTTCATGATTAATAAATGGTCCTAAATATTGACTTTTATATGTCCTTTTTTTAAAAAAATATCTTCGTTTATAATGACCAGTTAGCACTGTCATATCTTGTAAATGACAATTTCCTCCTTCAGAACAAACTGGACAATCATGAGGATGATTGGTCATCATTAGTTCTAAAATATTTTTACGAAAATTCGTAACTTCTTTATCTTGAATAGAAATTAAAAGTTGATCCTCTATTTCAGTCATACAAGACATGACAATAATTCCTTGAGAATCATTTATATCTCTATATCTTTTTACAGCACATTGTCTACAAGATCCAAAACTACCTAACTGTGGATGCCAACAAAAATAAGGAATATCTAAATCTTTTTCTAAACAATACTGTAATAAATTTTTACTTTTATCATCTACAATGTACTTTTTATTATCTATATAAATATTAATCATGTATAAAAAATTCCAATAAAAATAAAAAATGCACATTTTAATAAAAAAATTATTTTTTAAATATCATTAAACTGAATGAATATAATTAAAAAATAATAAAGTTTATAATAATAAATTATTTATCTATCATTATTTCAAAATCACAACGAAAGTATTTTATTATACTTTGTAACGGTTCTATGGCTCCTGGTGCATGTGCGCACACAGTTTTTCCAGGTGATAATACCGTACATAATTCTTCTAAAGAAGCAATATCTTCTTTTTTTCCTTTTCCGTTAATAAATTTATGTAATATTTTTACGACCCAAGGTAATCCATCTCGACATGGAGTACATAAACCACATGATTCTCTTGCAAAGAATTTTTCTAAATTATATAGTATAAAAACCATATTAAAACTATCATTAACCGCCATACACAAAGCAGTTCCTAATCTACTACCTATTTTTTTTACCGAATCAAAATCCATAGCTACATCTAAATGTTTTTCCAATAAAAAATCTGTACTTGCTCCTCCTGGCTGCCAAGATTTTAATAATTGATTACTTTTTCCTTTTACTCCATTTGCATAATCTTCTAATATTTCACGTGCTGTAATGCCAAACGGTAATTCCCATAAACCAGGATTATTTACATGACCAGAAAAACCCATTAATTTAGTTCCAGAACTATGACCTTTATAGGATAAATTCGCATACCAATCTGGACCATGTAATATAATTGCTGGAACATTGGATAATGTTTCAACATTATTAACACAAGTAGGATTTCCCCATAATCCAATTAATGCTGGAAATGGAGGTTTTAATCGTGGATTAGCTCTATTACCTTCCAATGAATTAATTAAAGCTGTTTCCTCTCCACAAATATACCTACCTGCTCCACTATGTAAAAAAATATTTAAACTAAAGTTACTTCCTAGTATCTTTTTTCCTAAATAACCACAATCATAAGCTTCATTTAATGCTTTATTTAAACATTCTTCTGATTTTAAATATTCACCTCTTAAAAAAATATAAGATTGAGTTGCTTTTATAGCAAAAGCGCTAATAATAATTCCTTCTATTAATAAATGAGGTAATCTTTCTATTAAAAATTTATCTTTATAAGTTCCAGGTTCCATTTCATCGGCATTGCATATAAGATATCGCGGTTGTGCTAGATTGTGACTAGACGATATTAAATTAACAGGAGGAAGCAAACTCCACTTAATTCCAGTTAAAAAACCCCCTCCACCTCTTCCTTTTAATCCAGATTGTTTTACTATATTAATGATTTCTTCAGGAGACATTTCATTTGTAAAAATTTTTTCTAAAGCTACATAACCATTTTTTCTTTTATATTCTTTTATCCATATAGTTCTATTATTATTCTCTACTCTCCATGTTAAAGGGTGAGTTTCCGCATTACGACACTTTTGTTTCATTTATATTTATCCAATATTGTAATAATTGATTTTTCATTGACATTATAATAAATATCTTTATTAATCATTACTACGGGTGATTTATCACAACTACCCAAACAACAAATTGGTAAAAAAGTAAATAATTTGTCATTAGTAGTGCACCCTTTTTTTATTTTTAAATGATGAATAATTGCTTTTTCAATCGGATCATAACCGGTAATATAACAAACAATACTATCGCATAATCTAATAATATATTTACCTACTGGTTTACGGAAAATTTGACTATAAAAAGTAGCTATACTTTCTACATCTGATGATGAAATATTTAAAATAATAGATATCTCTTGAATACCCCAATCTGGAATCCATCCTAATCTTTCTTGTAAAATTTTTAACGCATCTATAACTGCTGCTCTAGAATTTTCATAATTTTTTTTAATGTTATTTATTTTAATAATTTCGTAATCAAGTAGCTGTTGTTTCATAGTATTATCTTCATAAAAATTTTTAATGAATAAATAAAATATTTTTGTATGCTATCTATCAACATCTGACATAACAAAATCAATACTACCTAAATATGTTATTAAATCGGTAAGTGTTTGACCTCTAATTACTGAAGGAATTTGTTGTAAATGTGGAAAACTTGGAGTTCTAATACGAGTACGATAACTCATAGATCCATGATCACTAATTACATAGTAACTATTAATACCTTTTGTTGCTTCAATCATTTGAAAAGATTCATTAGCAGGAATGACAGTTCCCCATGAAACTTGCAAAAAATGTGTAATCATAGTTTCAATATTATGCAAAACTTCTTTTTTTAATGGAGGGGTAGTCATAGGATGATCTGATTTAAATAATCCTTCTGGCATATTGTTTAGACATTGTTTTAAAATTTTAATACTTTCAAAAATTTCCTCAACACGAAGCATGACTCTAGAATAACAATCACTAACCCCTCCTCCAACCGGAACATTAAAATCAAACTGTTCATAACCAGAATACGGACGCCATTTTCTGACATCAAAATTAACGCCAGTAGCTCTTAAATTAGCTCCAGTTACCCCCCAATTTAAAGCTTCTTTCATATTATAACAAGCTATATTTTTAGATCGAGATATTAAAATTGTATTTTTTAATGAAGACTGAATATATACTTTTAATCTTTTTGGGATCCAATTAATTATTTCGCTTAACGCTTCCCGCCAACCTTTTGGAAGATCTTGTGCTACTCCTCCAATTCTAAACCAAGCTGGATGCATTCGAGCTCCAGTAATTAATTCAATTAAATTGTATATTTTTTGACGGTCAGTAAATGCTAAAAATACCGGAGTCATTCCTCCTACATCTTGAATAAAAGTAGAAATATATAATAAATGACTATTTATTCGAAATAATTCAGACAGCATTATTCTAATAAATTTCGCACGATCAGGAATTGTAATACCTATCATTTTTTCTAACGCTAATACATATGGCATTTCATTAACACATCCTCCTAAATATTCTATTCGATCAGTATACGGAATGTAACTATGCCAGGATTGTCTTTCAGCCATTTTTTCTGCACCGCGATGGTGATAACCAATATCAGGAACACAATCTAAAATTTTTTCTCCTTTTAGTTGTAATATAATACGAAAAGCACCATGAGAAGATGGATGATTCGGTCCTAAATTTAAAAACATAAAATCTGAATTATTATCAGATTTTTTCATTCCCCATTTTTCGGGTCGAAATTTTAAATCTTCCATCAATATTTTTTCTTTTTTTTCATTCAAAGAAAACATGTCACTTTCTGTGGCTCGCGCAGGATAATCTTTACGTAAAGGATGCCCTTTCCAATACTGAGGCATAATTATTCGTGTTAAATTAGGATGTCCTAAAAAAACTATACCAAACATATCCCATACTTCTCTTTCATACCAATTAGCATTACAAAAAATATGAACAATTGAATCAATAGTTAAATCTGCTTCTAATAAAGGAACTTTTAAAATTATGTCTTGATTTCTTTCTATTGAAATAAAATGATAAACCACCGAAAAATCGCATTCTATAATGTGCTTTTTAAATTTTCTTACTCTTTCGTCAACAGAATGTAAATCAAATAACATTGAATAAGGTTGTGTTATTTTTTTTAAAAATAAAACAATTTCTAATAATTTTGTTTTATTAATCCAAAGAATTGGATATTCAATACAAGTTTTTTGAATATGAAATTCTTTTTTATCAAACTTACTATAGAGTTGATTAATAATCAAATTATTCTGAATATCTTTATAATATACAAATTGATCTTCAATTACTTCATTCGATTTATTTTTCATGAACTAGTCACAATATTTTATTAAGTTGTATTTTTTTTTGAATTATATAAAAAATATTTTTTTATTTTTTTAAATATGTATAAATATTTTAAATAGAATTATATTCTTTTTGCTTTGTTCTTATTTTGTTTTTTTTTTCTTTTTCAGAAATTATTTTTGATTTATAAATATTTTGATCACCTATTATCCACGATAATGGGCGTTTTTCCTGATCTATAGATTGTTGTAATAAAGTCAAAGCTTGGATGTATGCTTCTGGTCGAGGAGGGCATCCAGGAATATACACATCTACTGGTAAAAATTTATCAACTCCTTGAACAACAGAATAAATATCATACATTCCTCCAGAATTAGCACAAGCGCCCATTGATATTACCCATTTTGGAGATAGCATTTGATCATATAGGCGTTTAATAATAGGTGCCATTTTTATAAATGGAGTACCAGCTATTACCATAAAATCAGCTTGTCTAGGAGAAGATCGCAGTACTTCTGAACCAAAACGAGAAACATCATGAACAGAAGTAAAAGCAGAAACCATTTCAACATAACAACAAGATAAACCAAAATTATATGGCCATAAAGAATTTTTTCTTCCCCAACTAACTAATTTATGTAAAACCGATGAAAGTTTTCCCATAAATACCCAATCTTGTATTTTCTTATTTTCATACGAACTATTTGTTTTTATTTTATTATATAAATTATTATCTGGAGCATGAGAATTAATTTTTGTTAATATATATTTCATAGTTTAATCCTATTATCAAATAATCTTTCTAAAATGTTTCAAATATTAATATTTAATATTATCTTACAATGATCATTCGAATACTTCATTTCTAACTAAATAAAATAAGCTAATTAATAGTGTTATTATAAAACAAAATGTTTTTATCAAGCCATATAAACCTAAACTCTTAACACATATAGACCATGTATATAAGTAAAGAGATTCTACATCAAACAAAACAAAAAAAATTGCTATTAAATAAAACTTAATAGAAAATTTTAAATCAGTTGTTCCTAAACCGATTACTCCAGATTCAAAAGGAAAATTTTTATTTTTAGATACACATTGTTCTCCTAAAAAATAACTAATTAATAATATTATACTGCATAAAACAAATGCAGTAATACAATATAAAAAGAATGTAATTTGATGAATATTAGAAAAAATTGTGCAAATAAAATTTGTTACCATAATTTATCCTCTCTTTTTATTACAAAAGATATATATTCAAAATTTAACGATTTAATAAAATAGTTATAACAATTAATTATTTTTTTTTGAATACATGTATATATTTATATCATTTTTTTTAAAAATATAAATAAAAAGTATTTAATATTATAATATTATTATAGTTTTGAAAAAAAAATAAATATATTAAAATATAAAATTATATATATATAAATTTATAAAAATGTAAAAAAAAAAAAAAAAAAATAATTTTTTTTATAAAAAAATCTTTTATTAGTACAATATAAAGTGTTTTAAATTTTAAAATTATTTTTATTTTCAATTATTTATTATATATTTTACTTTTAGGACTTGATGACAACAGAAACAACCCCCATTTAATTGATATCTAGTAACATATATAAAAATTTTAAAATTAACATAAAATATGTTATATCAAAAAAATTTTTTAACGTATTTTAAAATATAGATAGTATTACAATAAATTTTTTATCAAATATTTAATAATAAATTAGGAGTTATTCACAATGGGAAAAATAATAGGAATTGATTTAGGGACTACTAATTCTTGTGTTGCTATTATGGATGGAACAAAAACACGAGTTTTAGAGAATGCAGAAGGTGACCGTACAACACCATCAATCATAGCATATACAAAAGAAGGCGAAATATTAGTAGGGCAACCGGCTAAACGTCAAGCTATTACCAATCCAAAAAATACTTTGTTTGCTATTAAAAGACTCATTGGTAGAAGATTTCAAGACGAGGAAGTGCAAAGAGACATAGAAATTATGCCTTATAAAATAGTTCGTTCAGAAAATGGAGATGCATGGATAAAAATAAAAAACCAAAGTATAGCACCTCCTCAAATATCAGCTGAAGTATTAAAAAAAATGAAAAAAACAGCAGAAGATTATTTAGGAGAAACAGTAACAGAAGCTGTTATAACAGTTCCTGCTTATTTTAATGACGCTCAAAGACAAGCAACTAAAGATGCTGGAAAAATAGCAGGGTTAGAAGTTAAAAGAATAATTAATGAACCTACAGCAGCTGCATTAGCATATGGTTTAGACAAAGGAAAAGGAAATAGAACGATAGCCGTATATGACTTAGGAGGTGGTACTTTTGATATTTCTATCATAGAAATAGATGAAGTTGATAAAGAAAAAACTTTTGAAGTACTGTCAACTAATGGAGATACCCATCTGGGGGGTGAAGATTTTGATAGTAGAATAATCAACTATTTAGTTTCAGAATTTAAAAAAGAACAAATAATTGATTTAAGAAATGACCCATTAGCTATGCAAAGATTAAAAGAAGCTGCTGAAAAAGCTAAAATTGAACTATCATCAACACAACAAACAGAAGTAAACTTACCATATATTACAGCAGATGCAACAGGCCCTAAACACTTAAATATTAAAGTAACAAGAAAAAAATTAGAATCTTTAGTTGAAGACTTAATATCTAAATCTATTAAACCATTAGAAGTAGCTTTAAAAGATGCTAAATTATCAGTATCAGATATTAATGATGTTATTCTAGTAGGCGGACAAACTCGTATGCCTATGGTACAAAAAAAAGTAGCAGCATTTTTTGGAAAAGAACCTAGAAAAGATGTAAACCCAGATGAAGCAGTAGCTGTAGGAGCAGCAGTTCAAGGTGGGGTATTATCTGGAGATGTTAAAGACGTACTATTATTAGATGTTACACCTTTGTCCTTAGGAATTGAAACTATGGGAGGAATTATGACTCCTTTAATTATTAAAAATACAACAATTCCAACTAAACATAGTCAAATTTTTTCTACTGCAGAAGATAATCAATCTGCTGTTACAATACATGTACTACAAGGAGAAAGAAAAAGATCTAAAGATAATAAATCTCTTGGACAATTTAATCTAGATGGTATACAACCGGCTCCACGAGGAATGGCTCAAATTGAAGTTACGTTTGATATCGATGCAGATGGTATCTTGCATGTATCAGCAAAAGATAAAAATACTGGAAAAGAACAAAAAATTACTATTAAAGCGTCATCAGGATTAAACGAAGAAGAAATAAAAAAAATGATTCAAGATGCAGAAGAAAATTCTGCTGCTGATCGAAAATTTGAAGAATTAGTACAAATAAGAAATCAAGGTGATCAAATATCGCATAGCACAAAAAAACAACTAAAAGAACAATCAAATACTATTAGTAATGAAATTAAAGAAAAAATAGAACAAGCTCTCTCAAAATTAGACCAATCATTAAAAGAAGAGAATAAAGATAATATTGAAAAAAATATTCAATCTGTCGTACAACTTACTTCCGCTTTAATACAAAAACCTGATCAAAACAAAGATAATAATGCTGCAAAAAACATGAATCAATCTACATCAAAAAAACCAGATGATGTTGTTGATGCTGAATTTGAAGAAATAAATGAACCAAAAAAATAACATTGTATAAAAACACGATTCAGATTTAAAATAAAAACTACTAATTCAACATAATATAAATATAGTCATTCTAAATAAAATACATTATACGGGCGTTAGATTTTTATAACATCCTTCTGCGCCCGAATTATATTATGCAATTTAAAAAGTAGGATAAGTAATAATGATAAAAAAAGATTATTATCAAATTTTAGGCGTGGAAAAAACATCTAATGAAAGAGAAATAAAACGCGCTTATAAACGTTTAGCAATGAAATATCATCCAGATCGTAATCAAGGCGATAAGAAAGCAGAAAAAAAATTTAAAGAAATTAAAGAAGCATATGAAATTTTAAATAATAGTAAGAAAAGATCTGCATATGATCAATATGGACATTCAGCATTTGAACAAGGTAATAATTCTAGTAGTTCTTTTACTAGTAGTTTTAGTACTAGTTCAGATTTTGGTGACATATTTGGTGAAGTATTTGGAGATATTTTTGGAAGCAATAGTAGACAAAGAGAATCTAGGGGATCAGATTTACAATATAATATGGAATTATCATTAGAAGAAGCTGTAAAAGGAGCAACAAAAGAAATTGTAATTCCTACTTTCCAAAAATGTACTACATGTTCAGGAAGCGGAACTAAACAAAATAATAAACCAACTGAATGTTTTCAATGTCATGGAAGTGGGCAAATACAAATGAGAAGAGGATTTTTTAGTGTTCAACAGACTTGTTCTCATTGTCATGGAAAAGGAATAATTATAAAAAATCCATGTACTTTTTGTTACGGGAAAGGAAGAATAAAAAAAAATAAAACTTTATCCATTAAAATCCCTGCAGGTATAGATACAAATGATAAAATTAGACTTCATAATGAAGGAGAAGCAGGAGAATATAATAGCCCTTCAGGAGATTTATATATTCAATTTAAAGTAAAAAAACATCCTATATTTGAAAGAGAAGATAATCATTTACATTGTGAAGTACCTATTAATTTTACTATGGCAGCATTGGGTGGTGAAATAGAAGTCCCTACTTTAGATGGAAAATTAAAAATTAAAGTTCCTGAAGAAACACAGTCAGGAAAAATTTTTCGTATTCGAGGAAAAGGAGTAAAATCTATCAGGAATCGGTACCATGGAGACTTGCTATGTAAAGTAGTAGTAGAAACTCCTGTTAAATTAAATAGTCATCAAAAGAACCTTTTATTCCAACTAGGAAATAGTTTAGGAGGGGCAAAAGGAGAAGCTAATAGCCCTAAATCAAAACGATTTTTTGATGGAGTAAAACGATTTTTTGATGATTTAACTAAATAAAGTATGATATATAGTATTGCTTGTCTGTTGTAATATTACAGACGCAATACTTTTTTGCTATATATTTAGAAAAATAAATAATGTGCATATAAAAAATAAAAAAAATTTTTTTTAATAAAGAACGCTAATAATTCATATTTTTAATATTTTTCAACAAATTAGATTTATATCTAGCCGCTTTATTCTTATGAATTAAACCTTGCATTGCACATCTATCTATTACTGGTTGCATTTTTTTAAATGCAATTGTAGCATTTTCTTTATTCTTAGTAATAACCGCAAGATGCACTTTTTTAATTAAAGTTTTTAACATTGATTTTTTACTGGTATTTCTTAATTTTCTTTTTCTAGATTTAATAATATCTTTCTGAGAAGATTTAATATTTGCCATAAACTTATCCTATTACAATCAACATAAATATTTATTTTTTAATTAACTATATATTATAACAAATTATTATAATATAAAAAATATAATTAAAATATTTATAATAATAAAAAATAATTTTTAAAATATTTATAATAATTATTGAATTTATACTTAACTAAAACTAATATACGATCATATTATATATATGCAAATTATTAATAATTTACTAAATTTTAAAAAAATTACAAGTAACACTGTGATTACAATAGGAAATTTTGATGGAATGCATTTAGGACATCAAAATTTAATACACAAATTAAATTTAATTAAAACAAAAAATAAATTTAAAACAGTAGTTATTTTATTCACACCTCATCCTGTAGAATTTTTGGGTACCGCTAAACCTATATTTTTTAGAATAAATTCCGTAGAAGAAAAAATAGATTTTTTAAAAAAATACAAAATTGATTTTATCGTGTTAATTAAATTTAATCATTTTTTTGCCTCTTTAAAACCCAATGATTTTATTAATATCTTTTTAATAAAAAAGTTAAATATGAAGTGTTTAATTGTAGGCGATGACTTTCATTTTGGATTTCGTCGATCTGGAAATCTAACACTATTAAAAAATAAAGCAAAAAAAAATAATTTTAAAATTTTAACTGAAAATTCTATTATTAGAGATAACATACGTATTAGCAGTACAAAAATTAGAGAACTTATTATTCAAGGTGATTTAAAAAAAGCAGAAAATTTTTTAGGACATCCTTTTACTATTTCTGGTAAAGTAGAACATGGAATTCAAAAAGGAAGAAAAATTGGATTTCCTACTGCTAACGTTAATTTACACTCTAGTCTTCAAATAATTAACGGAGTATATGCTGTCAAAATTTTTATTTTTGATTGTAAAAAAAAATTTTTTGGCATAGCAAACATTGGTATATGTCCTACTTTTAAAAAAAAAAATATAAAATTAGAAGTGCATATTCCTGATATTTTTATCAATTTATATGAAAAAAAAATTAAAGTTATTTTCATAAAAAAAATTAGAAAAGAAAAAAAATTTAATTCAATTAATGATTTAATAATACAAATTAAAAAAGATGTTAATTTAGCAAAAAAAATTTTTTTATCTTATACATTATAACAAATAACTACACAAAAATAAAAAAACAACAATATGCATAATTATAAAAATACTTTAAACCTTCCCTTCACTAAATTTTCTATGCGAGGTTTTTTAACAAAAAAAGAACCTAAAATTTTAGAAAAGTGGGAAAAAAAAAATTTATATTCTATTATTAGAAACAAAAAAAAAGCAAATCCGTCATTTATTTTACAAGATGGACCTCCTTATGCAAATGGAAATATTCATTTAGGACATGCTGTTAACAAAATTTTAAAAGATATTGTTATTAAATCAAAAAATATGTCTAATTTTGATGCCCCATTTGATCCTTGCTGGGATTGCCATGGTCTTCCAATTGAACATCAAGTAGAAAAAATACTAAAAAAAGAAAAAAAAAATATTTCAAAAGATGATTTTCGTAAAATATGTGCAAAATATGCAAAAAAACAAGTAGCAATACAAAAAAAAGACTTTATTAAATTAGGAATATTAGCTAATTGGGATAATCCTTATTTAACTATGGACAAAAAAAACGAATCAAATACAATAAAATCTTTATCTCAATTTATTAAAAATAAATATATTTATCAAGGTTTTCGACCGGTACATTGGTGTATTGATTGTAATTCAGCATTAGCAGATACTGAATTAGAATATGTTCAAACAACTTCTCCTTCAATTACAGTATTATTTCAAATTAAAAATACTGATATTTTATTAAAAAAATATAACTTTCTACCAACAAAAAATAAAAAAATATTTGCTGTAGTTTGGACAACAACACCTTGGACTCTACCGTCAAATCAAGCAATTTCTGTGCATCCTAATTTAAATTATCAATTAGTTGAAACATTAAAATATCGATTTATTATAGAAAAAAATACTGTTAAAGAATTATTAAATAAAATAAATATAAAAAAATGGATTGTTAATGGAGAAATCAAAGGAGTAGATCTCGAATATATAAAATTTATACATCCTTTTTTAAAAATTACAGTTCCTATGATTTTAAATAAGAATATTGAAAAAAATACTGGAACAGGAATTGTACATATTGCTCCAGATCATGGTTATGATGATTATATCATCGCTCAGAAATACAATATAAAAATAAAAAATTTAGTAAACGAACACGGTTTATTTGTTATTAATACTCATCCTTTATTAGATAATATAAATGTTTTTAAAGCTAATAGCATTATTATTGAAATATTATCAAAAACTAATAATTTAATTTTATCTGAATCTATTCAACATTCATATCCATGTTGCTGGAGACATAAAACAAAAATTATTTTTAGAGCTACTCCTCAATGGTTTATCAAAATAAATGATTCAAAATTACAAGATCAAGCAAAATTAAGTATTGATAAATCAGAATGGTGTCCAAATTGGGGGAAAAATAGAACATTGAATTTGTTGTCTCAACGACCTGATTGGTGTATATCGCGACAAAGAACTTGGGGGGTTCCTATCCCTATTTTTATCCATAAAAAAACAAAAGAAATGCATCCTAATACTTTAAATTTATTAGATCAAATATCTGAAGAAGTTAAAAAGCAAGGAATTGAATTTTGGTGGAACCTAAAAAAAGAAAATTTATTAAAAGAAGATTCTAAAGATTATATAAAAGTATTAGATATATTAGATGTATGGTTTGAATCAGGATCTATTCATATAAAAGATATATATCCGAAAAAAAATAAATTTAATAATCAAAAAGCTGATTTATGTATAGAAGGATCTGATCAATATCGAGGTTGGTTTATGTCCTCACTCATTGTCTCTAGTATTAATTCTTCTTCTAATTTTTTCAAAAAAATTATATCACATGGTTTTACTATAGATGATCAGGGAAAAAAAATGTCAAAATCATTAGGTAATATTATCAGTCCTAACACTATTGTAAATACAATGGGTGCTGATATATTACGTTTATGGGTGGCATCTACTGATTATTCTAAAGATATTGTAATTTCTGATATAATCTTAAAACAAATTTGCGAAAGTTATCGTAAAATTCGTAATACTATACGATTTTTAATTGCAAATTTATATGATTTTTGTCCTAAAAAACATTTTATTAATAAAGACAAATCATTAGAGATAGATAAATGGATCATCAATCTAACTAAAGAAACACAAAAAAAAATTATTAATTTTTACGAAAATTATCAATTTCATAACGTTACAGCTACGATTATACATTTTTGTTCAATAGAAATAAGTTCATTTTATTTAGATATTACTAAAGATAGATTGTACACTTCCCATAAAAAAAGTTTAATCAGAAAAAGCGCTCAAACTGCAATTTACTTAATATTACAAACATTAGTAAGATGGATTTCACCAATATTATCTTTTACCGCTGATGAAATATGGGATTTTGTTTCAAAAAAAGATAACGATTCTATTTTTACTAAATCATGGTTTACAGAACTGTATTCATATCCTAAAAATAATACCATTACTATTAAATCATGGAATATAATCATTCAAATTAGAAATGAAATTAATAAAATATTAGAAATATATCGAGAAAAAAAAATCATACATAATTCATTAGAATCTCATGTTTTAATTTACGTTAATTGCGAATTATATAAAATATTAAATGTAGTTAAGCGAGAATTAAAATTTATATTTCTTGTTTCTAAAGTAAACATCTATGAATATAGTTTAGCACCAAAAAATATTGATAAAAATAAAAAAATTAACCAAATGAAATTAGTTATAAAAAAAATAGTAGGATTAAAATGCCCAAGATGTTGGCATTATTATACAAATAAAATAATTGATACTATTAATTTTACTCAACCCTTAGACTTGTTATGTCAAAGATGTAGTAATACAATCAATAATTTACATGAAAGGCGTCAATTTTTTTAATGCAAAAAAATAATATAACAAAAACATTATTATACGTATGCATCGTTTTTATTATCATAATTTGTGATGTAATAACGAAAATATGGATCATAAACCACTTTAATTTATATGAAAAAAAAAAAATATTTTATTTTTTAAATTTTTTATATATTAAAAACTATGGATCAGCATTAGGATTAATATCTAACTACGAAGAATGGCAATCTTATTTACTTTCTATTGTTAATTTATGTATTATTATAAAAATAATAAAATTAATACATACTGCTATTTTAAATAAAACATATAAAAACAATATCCTGTATTGTTTAATTCTAGGAGGAGCTATTAGTAATGTACTAAATAGAATATATTTTGGATATATTATAGATTTCATTGATATCGATATTAAAAAATTACATTGTCCAACTTTTAATATAGCGGATACAAGCATTTTTTTAGGTATATGTATATTAATTTTACGTTCTATAAAATAGATAATATATTCAACAAAAAAGATGATTTTTTATTATTAACTATAAAATTTTATCTTATAAAAAAATTGAATATAAAAACATATTTTTATAAATTATTTCACCAAAAAAGGATTAAAAAAGGTATGATTAAAAATATAAATATAGCCATAGTAGGAGCATTAGGAAAAATAGGTACATTATTAACGCAAACAATTCAACAAACTAATGATTGTACATTAATAGCTTCTATTATTACAAAAAAACAACAATTTAACGATGAAAAAAATAATTTCAACGTATTTAGTTGTCTATCTCAAGCTATTAAAAATAATGATATTGATGTTATTATTGATTTTAGTACTCCTAAATCTACAATGGAACAAATCATAATTTGTCAAAAATTTAAAAAAAACATGGTGATAGGTACTACTGGTTTTAGCTCACAACAAAAAAAAATCATAATGGAAGCTTCAAAAAATATTGGGATAGTACATTCCGCTAATTTTAGTATAGGAATAAATTTAATGCATACACTGTTAAAAAAAACAGCAAAAATGATTGGAAATAATACTGATATTGAAATCATAGAATATCATCATAGAAATAAGAAAGATACCCCTTCAGGAACCGCTCTTTATTTAGGGAATACAATTTGCAATACTCTTAATTGGAATTTAGAAAAAAGTGCTATATATAGAAAAAAAGAAATAACTAATGGAAGAAAAAATAATACAATTGGATTTTCTAGTATCAGAGCTGGAAATATAATTGGTGAACATAAAGTTATATTTGTTAATGAATCAGAATCAATTGAAATTACTCATAAAGCAATGAATAGATTACCCTTTGTTAAAGGAGCAATTCAAGCAGCAAAATGGATTTTAAATAAAAAAAATGGATTATTTGATATGCATGATGTATTAAAATAATAATTTTTTTTAAACATAAAAAACATATATAAAATTTGATATAAAAAAATAAAATAATGAGAAATTCAATTTATAGGGATAAAATAATTTGAATAAAAAAGCGGTATTAGTATTAGAAAATGGAATGATTTTTCACGGCTATTCTATTGGCATTAATGGATCAATTATAGGTGAAATAGTATTCAATACATCTATGACAGGATATCAAGAGATATTAAGTGATCCATCGTATTCTAATCAAATTATTACATTTACATTCCCACAAATAGGTAATACTGGAATTAATAAAAATGATCAAGAATCAGATCGTGTTCACGCAAAAGGTATTATTATTCATACATTAACTAAAATATCCAGTAATCAAAGAAGTACGAATAGTCTACAAAATTATCTTATTCAAAATAAAATAATCGGTATTACCGGAATTGATACAAGAAAAATAACACATATATTGAGAAGGTTAGGATCTCAAAAAGGTTGTATTTTTACTGAACATCAAGAGGATTATTATTCTGCTTACAAAAAAATAAAAAAATTTTCAGGAATAGAATATCTGGATCTTGCTCGAATAGTATCTACAAAAAAATCTTATTTTTTTGTAAAAAATACACAAATTAATAATTCTTTTATTAAAGAAAAGAAATTTAATGTCATTGTTTACGATTTTGGAGTTAAAAAAAGTATATTAAAAATATTATCCCAAAAAAATTGTTCTGTTAATATTGTTCCAGCAGAAATGCCGTTCGAAGAAATTATTAAAATATATAAAAAAAATAAAAAAAGAATAGATGGAATAATTCTTTCAAATGGACCAGGAGATCCTAGACCGTGTACATATGCAATTAAAAACATCAAAAAAATTATAATAAAAAAAATACCTATTTTAGGAATATGTTTAGGTCATCAATTACTTGCATTAGCGAATGGCGCTAACATAAAAAAAATGAAATATGGACATCATGGATCTAACCATCCAGTAAAAGATCTTATTAATAATCAAGTCATCATTACAGCTCAAAATCATAATTTTACTATAGATTCAAAAAATCTTCCAAATAATATTAAAATTACACATGTTTCATTATTTGATAAAAGTATACAGGGAATAACTCTAAAAAATACTCCAGCATTAGGATTCCAAGGTCATCCAGAATCTAACCCAGGACCAGAAGATTCTTCTTATATATTTAATATTTTTATTGAAAAAATGAAAATATTAAATTAATAAAACACTATTTACAAGAGAAAAATATGCCAAAAAGAAATGATATTCATTCTATTTTAATTTTAGGTTCAGGTCCTATTGTCATAGGACAAGCGTGTGAATTCGATTACTCTGGAGTGCAAGCATGTAAAGCATTAAGAGAAGAAAATTATAAAATTATTTTAGTGAATTCTAATCCTGCTACGATTATGACTGATCCAGATATAGCAGATATTACATATATTGAACCTATAAATTGGAAAATTTTATCAAAAATTATAGAAAAAGAGCGTCCAGAAGCTATACTTGCTACAATGGGAGGGCAAACTGCATTAAATTGTGTTTTAGACCTTGATAGAAACAATGTTTTAAAAAAATTTAATGTAGAAATACTAGGTTCTAGTATTACATCTATTAATAAAGCAGAAAATAGATGTTTATTTGAAGAATCTATGAAAAAAATTAATTTACATACTGCACAATCAGGTTTAGCGTATAGCATTCAAGATGCATTACAAATAATAAAAAAAATTAAGTTTCCATGTATAATTCGTCCTTCTTTTACTATGGGTGGAAGTGGAGGGGGAGTGGCTTACAATTATGACGAATTTATTAATATCTGTAATGAAGGATTACAACTTTCCTCTAATAAAGAATTATTAATTAATGAATCTTTAATTGGATGGAAAGAATTTGAAATGGAAGTATTACAAGATATAAACAACAATTTTATCGTAGTATGTTCTATAGAAAATTTTGATCCTATGGGGATTCATACAGGAGATTCTATTACAATTGCTCCATCACAAACTTTAACAGATAAAGAATATCAAAAAATGCGTAATGCATCAAGAATGATACTAAACGAAATTGGAATAAAAACAGGAGGAGCAAATGTTCAATTCGCTATTAATCCTAAAAACGGAAAAATGATAGTTATTGAAATGAATCCCAGAGTTTCTCGCTCTTCTGCATTAGCATCAAAAGCAACTGGATTTCCTATTGCAAAAATTGCAGCAAAACTCGCTATTGGATATACTCTTGATGAATTAAAAAATGATATTACGAACAACATGACACCAGCTTCTTTTGAACCATCTATTGATTATATTGTAACAAAGATACCAAGATTTAATTTTGAAAAATTTCATGGATGTAATAACAGACTCACTACTCAAATGAAATCAGTGGGAGAAGTTATGGCAATTGGTTCAACTTTTCAAGAATCTATACAGAAAGCAATATGCAGTTTAGAAATTAATGAATATGGATTCAATTCAAAAATTGATAATATTCTATGTAACAAAGACATAATTAAAAAAATTGAATATGAATTAAAAGAACCAGGTTCTGATCGATTATGGTTTATTGCTGATGCTTTTCGTAATGGTATATCATTAGAAAAAATTCATAAACTGACTTATATTGACAAATGGTTTTTATATGAAATTAAAGACCTAATAGAAACAGAAGAAAAAATAAAAAAAAACAACATTGAAAATATTAATATTCATTTTTTTAAAACTATCAAAAAAAAAGGATTTTCTGATATTCGAATTGCTGAATTAATTAATTCAGACCAAGAAACCGTGCGAAAAAAAAGAAATAATTTTCATTTACATCCTATATTTAAACGAATCGATACATGTGCAGCTGAATTTGAAACAAAAACAGCTTATATGTATTCTACATGGAATGGTAGTGAATGCGAATCAAATCCTACTAAAAATTTTAGAAAAAAAGTATTAATATTAGGAAGTGGCCCTAATCGAATTGGACAAGGAATCGAGTTTGATTATTGTTGTGTACATGCATCATTTGAGTTACAAAAAATTGGATTTGAAACTATAATGATAAATTGTAATCCAGAAACAGTTTCCACTGATTACGATACATCCAATAGATTATATTTTGAACCCATTACATTAGAAAATATTTTAGAAATTATTCGTATAGAGCAACCATATGGAGTAATTATCCAATATGGAGGTCAAACACCATTAAAACTCGCAAAATCACTACATAAAGAAAATATTAAAATTTTAGGAACTAGCCCCAACGCAATTGATAAAGCAGAAAATAGAAATAGATTTCAAAAAATAGTAAAAGAATTAAAATTGATACAACCTTATAATAAAACAGTAAATACATTATATCAAGCAAACATAGCTGCAAAAAATATTGGTTATCCACTGATGGCTAGACCTTCTTATGTTTTAGGAGGGCGTAGTATGGAAATACTACATAATACAAAGGAACTAAATCAATACTTTAAAAAAAATATGCAAATAAATAACAATATTTCTAATAATTCTATATTGTTAGATCAATATTTAGATAATGCAACTGAAATAGATGTAGATGCTGTATGTGATGGAGAAAATGTATTAATAGGAGGTATTATGGAACATATTGAACAAGCTGGAATTCATTCTGGAGATTCCGCTTGCTCTCTACCAACTTATACTATTTCTGATATTATTAAAGAAAAAATACGAGAACAAACAAAGAGGTTAGCTTTAAAAATAGGAGTTATCGGATTAATTAATATTCAATTTGCTATAAAAAACAGTAAAATTTTTATTTTAGAAGTAAATCCTCGAGCTTCGCGAACAATTCCTTTTATAGCCAAATCGACCGGCATTTCATTAGCAAAAATTGCAGCAAACATTATAGTTGGTAATAGTTTAAAACAACAAAATTATGACAATATAAATGAATTTATTCCTCTTTTCTTTTCTATAAAAGAAGCAATTTTACCCTTTAATAAATTTTCTGGTATTAATCCAATTTTAGGACCTGAAATGCGATCGACTGGAGAGACTATGGGTATTGGATTTACTTTTTCAGAAGCTTTTGCTAAATCAATGTTAGGAGCTCAAATTAAAGTCAAAAAAAATAAAAAAGTTTTGTTATCAGTTAAAAATGAAGATAAAAAAAATGTTATTAATCTTGCTATGCATCTTATTAAAATCGGATTTAAAATTGATGCAACTACAGGAACTAAAGATGCTTTAAAAAAAGCAGGAATTACATCAAAATTAGTACATAAAATACAATCTGGACGTCCAAATATTGAAGATCAATTAAAAAACAAAGAATACAGTTATATTGTTCATACTACTTCGTTTTCTAATATCAATAAAAATAAAAAAAATACAATTTTAAATCATGCTATGCGTTATAAAATACATTTCGATACAACTTTAAATGCAGCATTCGCTACAGTCATGGCTTTAAGTATTAACCCAACAAAAACAGTAAATAATATACAACTACTACATAAAAAATATATAAAAGCATACAAAAAAAATAATTATAACAATGCATAATATGCATATCTAAAATAACAATATTTTACTAATAATAAAAGGGTTGAGAAAAAATTTTTTTATCTTCCCATCTTAATAAAGTTAAATTCTTTCCCCAACAACACCCAGTATCTAATGGAAAAAACCTTTTTGGGGTTCCTTTTCCATTTAAAGCCGACCAATGACCAAAAATAAAGGAATATTCTTTTGGAATAGCATGATGCATCTCAAACCAAGGTATTAACTTAATATTATTATTTTTAAATAATTTATTCGGAGGTAATTTTTCTTTCATATTCAATGATCCATTTAGTTCACAATACCTCATTCTTGTTAAAGAATTAATAGTAAAATAAAACTTTTGAATATTATTTGCATCGCTATTCCAATAATTATTTTTAATATTAGCTATACTATTAAAATAATTTATATATTGATCGCTATTAATAATTTTTGTTGCTTCATAAGCATATTCTTGAGCAATTTTTAAGCTCCAATTAGGATAAACTCCTGCATGTGATAAAATAAATTTATGACGATAATCAATTCTTAATAAAGGTTGTTGACGCATCCACATAATAAGATCATGACTTTCTTTTTCTTGAAAAAAAGAAATCATATCACTGTTCATATTTTTTATATTTTGTTGATTAAGATATGAAGTAATCAAATGTAAGTCATGATTACCTAATACTAGTTTTAGAGAATCTCCTAAAGAAAATAAATATTTTACTACCTCAAAAGATTTAGGTCCTCTTGATACAAGATCTCCAGTAGACCATAATTGGTCATTTTGCTTATTAAATTGTACTTTTTTTAATAACAATTGTAATTGATCAAAACAACCATGAATATCTCCTATAAAATAAATCGACATGATTCCTTCCTAAAATAAAAAAATTTGAATGATTTTTCAATATTTTATCATAATATTTCTTATGAATCTAAGTATTGCGCTAAACGACAATAATCTACTACTGATAAATTTTGAGGTCTAAGTAAAGGATCAATATGTAATTTACATAAAGTATTAGCAGAGAATAGATTAGACAAACTATTTTTTATATATTTTCTTCTTTCAGAAAATGCAGTTTTAGTTACTAAATTAAGCATTTTTATATTAACTTTTGGGTATTGTTTTTTTTTTTTTTTTAATCGTATAAAATACGATTTTACTTTCGGAACAGGAAAAAAAGAATTAGCATCCACAATAAATAATGGTTTAATGTCACAATAATATTGCATGATAACAGAAATACGACTATAAAAATGAGTTCCTGGAGATGCAAAAAATCTGCATGCTACTTCATATTGTAGCATAAAATGCATATCATATACGATTTTTATCGTATCTAATAATACAAAAATTAATTTAGTAGCAATGTTATAAGGAAGATTACCAATAATGCGTATTAACTTATTTTTATTTAAATTTAATAAATTAAAGTAATTAAAATATAATGCATTTGCATTAATAAATTTAACAGAATAATTCGCAAGCTTTTTTTTTAATATATTTATCATACGCATGTCGATTTCAATTACTGCTATATTTTTAACTATATTACAAATTGGTATAGTCAATGCACCCAAACCAGGACCTATTTCTAAAAAAAAATGTTTTTTATGAGGTGTTAGACAAGTCATTATTTTTTGTATAACACTCAGATCTAATAAAAAATTTTGACTAAAATCTTTATTAGGAAAAACGTTTTCTATCATTTTTAGTTTTATATTTTTCATAAAATAAATTTAATTTTTAATAGTATCAAAATTTATAGAATATAATTTATTAAAAATTTTATTAAAATTCATTACTATAATTCTATCGCAATAAATAAAAATGCATTTTTAAAAAAAAATAACTTTATTCATAATATGTATGTAATTTTATAAAATTATTATATAGTAAAGCTATATATTTCATATACATTTTTATAATAAAAATTTAAATAAAATTAAACAAAAACATTCTTTTATAAAAAAATTTTTATTAATTAAATTACAATTAAAATAATAAATAATTTTTATGATATTATAATAATTAATTTTTTTATTAAAAATATTAAAATAAAATTTATTAATTTTTTAATATTAAAAATAAAAAATATTTCTTTAATAAATAAAAAAAAAATTTATGGAATCTTGGTTATTATTTTTAAAAAAACAACCGATAGAATATGCTCTAATCTTAGTAGGTATTACATCTTTTATAGCATCTTTACCAATTATCGGTTTATTATTTCCTAGTATTGTTTTAATGACAGGGGTAGGTATTTTAATAGGAGATAGACAATTAAATGTATATTTTGCATGGATATCTGGCATAGCAGGTTGTTTATTAGGAGATTGGATTTCTTATTATGTAGGATGGAAATGCAAAAATTGGTTAAGTAACTTATTTTTATTAAAAAAATATTATTCTATATTTGAATTTACTAAAAAAGCGCTGCATAAATATAGTCATTTTACTATATTAATGGGGAGATTTATTGGTCCTACAAGACCAATTGTACCAATTATCGCTGGAATGTTGCAACTTCCAATATCAAAATTTTTTTTACCTAATATTATTGCATGCATATTTTGGCCTATATTATATTTTATACCAGGTATTTGCGCAGGAATAGCTATTAATACTCCAGAATTAATAGAACAAAATGATTATTTCAAAATAATAATAATCTTTATTATATTAATTAATTGCTTCGGAGTATGGTTGTTATGGAGAGGGTGGAAAGCATATAAATATAATATAATGTTATTTTCAATATCTTATAAAAAATTATTTTTTTTTGCTTTTATAATGCTTTGTGCTGGAATTATAAGTTTGATACTTATTCAATTTCATCCTAAAATGTACATATTTAGGCAATCATTACATAAAATATTTCTTATGATATAAGATATATATTTAAATATATATATTAATTATATATTATCGGCACGAGAGGATTTGAACCTCTGACTTCTGCCACCCCATGACAGCGCGCTACCAAGCTGCGCCACGTGCCGAAAATTATAGTTATATATATTTTTTATATTATTAAAAAATATAATAAAATTATATAAAAATATTTTTTATATATAAAAAATTAATTAAATATTTTTATTTTAATATAAAATCAATATGTAAAAATTTTTTTTTAAAAGGATGTTTTTGTATATCTTTGATTTTAGCTATATAATGTAATTTTTCATTTAATCTTATACTAATTTTATTAAAATCAAATTTATTATTTTCGTATATTTTTAAAAAAATATTATGATCAATAGATATATATATCGGTTGTATATTTTTTCCATATATAATCGCTGGAAATTTATTATTATTTCTTAAACAACGACTAGAACTCTTACCAACTTTTATACGATTTTCTGCAATAACAGTTAACATAGTTTATCCATAAATAGTATTTAAAATTATTTATATAAAATAAACATAAAACAATCAAATAAATTTAAATATAAATTAATAATTTATTTATATTCTACAATAAAAGAATAAATTTTATTATTGACTCAATTTAACATAAAATAATATTAACATTTTTAAATATTTTAAAAAACATATTATTAATATAAATTAATACTTTAAAATATTTATTTTAAATTTATTTAACTACTAATGAACGTAACCATAATAATTCTTTCTGCCATAAAGTTGAGTCAATACTTTCAACTATAATTGGTAAATTTAAAAAATAAGGATTATTCATAACCCATTTAAATAATGTAATACCAATTTTACCTAACCCTAAACTATGATGTCGATCAACTTTACTATTAAAATTACATTTTGCATCGTTTAAATGTATTACTTTTAAATACTTAATACCTATTTTTTTATCAAAATTATCTAAAAGATTATTGCAAGATCTATTAGAACTTAAATCATACCCTGAAGCAAATAAATGACATGTATCTAAACAAACTCCTATACGTGATTTATCAGTAATATTATTAATAATTTTTGATAAATGATTAAAATTATAACCTACACTACTACCTTGTCCGGCAGTATTTTCTATTATAATAATAACCTTATTAGTTTGCATACAGGCAATATTTATTGATTCAGAGATATTTTCTAAACATTTATCTTCAGTAATCTGATTTAAATGATTACCAGGATGTACATTTAAATACATTAATCCTAACTGATAACATCTTTTTATTTCATCTATTAATGCTATTCTAGATTTCTCTAACAGAAGAGCGTTAGGATGACCTAAATTTATTAAATAACTTCCATGAGGTATAATTTGATGGTTCTTATAAGAAAGAGTTGTACATTTTTCACGAAAATTCTTGATAACAGTAGCACTTAAACTCTTTGCATTCCATCTTATTTGATTTTTTGTAAAAAAAGCAAAAGCGCTCATATTTAAATTATGAGCTCTAATTACAGATTGATCTAATCCTCCTGATGCACTAACATGAAATCCTATATATTGCATTAATTCAATCCAATTTATTTAATAGATCAAGATAAACGATTTATAGAGAAAAGAAATAATTAAATTTATTAAACAATAAATGATATGATTCCTAATGAATTATAAATTTTTTTTATTTTTTTAATTTTTTCTATATATTTTTTAACGAAACATAATTATATAAAAAATATTATGATTCGACTATAATTGATAATTACTATTTGATATTTTAAACATTATCAATATTATTGTATAAATAATACTAGTTTTACATAAATATATTAAAAATAAAATTAATTTTTTAATAAGAAAATATATTAAGGATCAAGCGTGATTAATAAAGAAAAAAATAACTTTTATGATACCATACAAACGCTAATAAAATATTGGAAAACCCAAGGAGTAATTCCGATTCAATCACTTGACGCTCCAATTGGAGCTGGAACTTTTCATCCTGAAACTTTTTTTAATTCTCTTGGATATCATCCTTATTCTCGTATATATATTCAACCATGTAGGAGACCTTCAGATGGTCGATATGGAGTGAACCCTAATCGTTTACAGTATTATTACCAACTACAAGTAGTAATAAAACCAGCTCCATATAATATACAACAATTGTATCTTGATTCCTTAAAAAAAATAAATATTCAATCTAATCAAGTTGACATAAGATTCATAGAAGATAATTGGGAAAATCCTACTTTAGGAGCTTCTGGAGTAGGATGGGAAATATGGATTAATGGAATGGAAGTAACACAATTTACTTATTTTCAAAGTATTGGAGGTATAGAATGTAATCCAGTTACTGTTGAAATTACATATGGATTAGAAAGAATATGTATGCATAATCAAAACAAAGAAAATGTGTATGATTTAATTTGGATGCACAGTACGGACTATAATATATTATATAAAAATATACTTGAAAAAAACGAAAAAGAACAATCACAATATAATTTTATTGATTCAAATACAGAATTATTATTAAATTTATTTGTTTTATATAAAAAAGAATGTAATAGATTATTATTACTAAAAAAACCACTAATTTTTCCTGCTTATGATAATTTTTTATATGCTGTTCATAATTTTAATCTAATCGAAGCAAAAAAAATATTATCTATTAATGAAAGACAAAATTATATAACACAATTACGTCAGTTAGCAAAATTAACTGCAACTCTTTATTTAAACCAATTATCATAATTTTTATTATAAAAAAAAAGAATAAATAAAAATGAAAAAAACGTTATTAATTGAAATATATACTGAAGAAATACCACATACAGAGCTAAAAAATATTATTTTATCTTTATATAATAATATAATAAAAGAATTAAAACAATTCAATATTCAATACGAAAAAATAAAATGGTATGCTTCACCAAGAAGATTAGGAATAAAAATATACCAAATTGTAATGGAAAGAAAAATAAAAAAAAAAAAAATTATAGGACCTTCTACAAAAATTGCCATTAATAAAGAAAAAAAACTAAATCATATTGGATTATCTTGGGTGAAAAAATATAATATTGATAAAAACAAAATATTTTTTTTACAAAATAATCAAGGAAGCTGGGTTGCACAACAATCCTTTAACACAATAGAAAATGTTAAAAATGTACTACCAGAAATCATACATAATGCTATTAATCACATTAAGTTAACAAGAACTATGAAGTGGAACAATAATTCCATATCATTTATTAGGCCAGTAAGAAACATTTTAGCTATGATAGATGATAAAATATTGAAAATAAAAATATTTGAATTATATGCGACAAATTACACATATGGACATTTTTTTATGAATAATTCAAAAATTTTTTTTCAGCATGCTAAAGAATATCCTGCATTATTGTTTAATAAAGGAAAAGTTCTAGTAGATTTTTTTGAAAGAAAAAAAAACATTACTAACCAAATAGAAAAAAAATTAAACCAACTAAACGGGGCAATAAACATTAACCAAAATTTATTAGATGAAATAACATCCTTAGTTGAATACCCTGTAACCTTAGTTGGAAAATTTCAAAAAGAATATTTAAACATCCCCCATGAAATTATTATTAATATATTACAAAAATATCAAAAGCATATTCCTGTGTATATTAATAACCAATTAAGTAACTATTTTTTAATCATATCTAATATCGTATCTTCTAATAATCAAGCAATAATTACAGGAAACCAAAAAATAGTACATGCTAAATTATTTGATGCACAGTTTTTTTTAAAACAAGATCAAAAATTTAAGTTAATCAATAATTTAACCATCTTAAAAAAAACTATTTTTCAAGAAAATCTTGGTACACTGTATGAAAAAACAATACGTATATATCATTTAGTTAAATGGATTGGGTTAGCTTTAAAAATACAAGTTCAATATGGAATCAGAGCTGCTATTTTATGTAAATGTGATTTAGTAAGCAACATAGTATTTGAATTTCCAGAAATGCAAGGAATTATTGGAAAATATTATGCAATAAAAGAAAAGGAAAATTTATTAACAGCTCAAGCCATACAAGAACATTATTATCCTATATTGTCTCATTCTTCATTACCTACAACTAAAATAGGATGTGTATTATCTCTCTCTGATAAAATAGATACCATTGTTGGATTATCTATTTTAAAAAAATACCCAAAAAAAAATCAAGATCCTTATAAAATAAAACGTTTATCAACGGGTATTTTGCGCATCATTTTAGAAAAAAATTTTTCTATTGATTTAACATTATTAATTAAAAAAAGTTTTTTTTTATATAATTATAATTATTCTAAACAAGAAATAAATAAAGTATTAAATTTGATATTACATCGTATTTATCATATATATGAAAAAAATAAAATAGAAAAAAGAGTAATAAAATCTGTTATGTTAGCTTATAAAAATGAAATCTTACTTAATATCGATAAAAAAATTCAATCTGTACATCAATTTATACAAAGTAAACACTTTCTAGAATTAATGCTTATATATAAAAGAATAAGAAATATTTTAAATAAAAATAAACACATGTCTCATTATAAAAATATTAATACTGCACTTTTTCAAACAAAATACGAGTTTGATCTTTATCACAAGACGACTATTATTAATAAAAAAATATCTTATTTATTTAACAAAAAAGATTATTGGAATATTTTATTTGTTACAATCAACATAAAAGATGTTATTAATAACTTTTTTCAACATGTCTTAATACAAAATAATAACAGAGATATTTACTTAAATAGATTATCATTATTGTTTGTAGTAAAAAAAATGCTTTGTAATATATCCGATTTAGAATGCTTTATTGATTAAAATGATAAAAATTAAATATTCAACAAACATTAATTTTATTAATATAAAAAATTATTTTTTTTTTTTTTTTTTTTTTTTTTTTTTTTTTTTTTTTTGTAATATTTAATTTTAAATTAATAAAATAAAAAATTTTTTATATTATTTATTTTTTTAAATATTTTTAATATTTTACATACAAATTCAATGAATATGAAATTTAACATTTTTTTAAATGTTATTTTCTTAAAATAGCTTTTAAATTAACACTTAAATCTAAAATAATTTTATTCATTAATATATTAATTTTATCTTCTGTTAAATCTCCTTTTTCATTAAAAAATAATATATTAATAGATATACTTTTTTTTCCGATTTCTATTTTTTTACCGCGATATAAATCAAATATATTGAATTCTACTTTATGCTTACTAATAGATTGTGTACATATAGATATAATTTCATCATATTGAATATTTTCGTTAACTACTATTGAAATATCTCTTTGACTTCTTGGAAAATATTTAATTTCACATATTTTATTTTTTTTATTTTCAACAAAATCATCTAAAAACAAATCAAATAAATAAACTCTAGAATTAAATTGAAATTTTTTTTCTAATATAGGATCTAAAGCACCTATTACGCCAATTTTATTATTATTTAAATATATAAATGCACTACAATTAGAATCTAAACCTAATATAGAAGAATCAGAAATAAATCTTATTTTTTTTATTAATCCATAATAACCAAATATAGTTTCGATATCTCCTTTGATATGATAAAAATCTAATTTAATATCATGCATATCCCAATGCATTGGAACTAATGATCCAGTTACTAAACCAGCAAGATGCAATTCTTCTTTAAATAAAGATTTCTTTTTTAAATCTGGAACAAAACATAACCCTGTTTCTAATAATCGTATTAAATGCTGTTGACGATTTTGATTATAAATTGCCGATTGTATTAATCCTACCCATAATGTAAAACGCATAGATGACATATCTTGAGACATAGGATTAGAAATTAATAAAGGAGAAATATTAGGATTAATTAAAGCTTGTAATTTAGGATTTACAAAAGAATAATTAATGACTTCTGAATAACCTCTTGCAATTAAAATATTTCTTATTTTTTTTTCGCATGTTTTTTTTTCTATTTTTTTTTGTATTGGTAGTATCTTTAAAGGTTGCATAATAATATTTTCATATCCATATATTCTTATAAAGTCAGCAATTGCATCTTCTTGAGATAAAATGTCTGATCTCCAATATGGCGGGAAAATCACCCAACCTTTTTCAAAGAAAGATACTTTATAGCCTAAAACAGTAAAAATTTTATTTATTACACTAGAATTAACAAAATAACCCAAGGTATCATTTAATTTTTTATGATACAATTTAATAGAATTAATTTTATTAAAGCAATATTCTTTATTACAATATTCAGAAATAGGACCAATCTGTCCTGAACATATTGTTTTAATTAATTTAGTAGCATAATTAATAGCAATTATTTGATGGTATATATTTACTGGATATTTATATAAATTAATTATATGATCGTCTAATTGATCTGTCATTACACTATTTTTTATTAATTGAGATGCTAATAATGATATAGATCCCAAAAAAATATTTTTAATATTATTATTATTAGTAGAAAAATTATCTAAAACTAAATTATTAGATAACAACAAAATTTGTTTTTCATCCCTGAGAACAGAAATATTTTTTTTTAATTTTTTTTTCTTTTTATTTAATAAAATAAAATTATTTTCTTCTGTTTGTGTAAAAAAAACAGAATTATTAATCATGTCCATATTAATAATATGGATCGGTTCTCCTATTTCTAGTAATACATAATTAATAACATCTGTAATTATATTTGTTGAATATACTCCAGAATATCTTAATTTTTCTTGCATCCAAAAAGGCGTTGCAACTTTTAAATTTACATTTTTTATTATTCTTCCAACATATTTTACACAACCGCTTTTTTGTTTAAAATTTACTTTTAAACGATCATTAATATCATCATGTATCTTTATTTTTTCTAATTTTGGAGGTATTAATTTATTAATTGTAAAAATTTCTCTAGACAATCCAAATATACTCATGACATCAAAACGGTTAGCAGGTATATTAATTTTAATAGTATTGTTATTACTTTTAACAAAATATTTTTTTGCTGATTCTCCAGGTACTGCAGTATTAGGTAATATTATTACTTCATCATTTCCATAAGGAACAGATAAGTCATTATACGAATATAATTTTTTATTTTTTACTTTAATTATATTAATATAATTATTTGTTTGATTAGTATCAAAAACAACAACTTTATCATGTTTTTTTAAATTATTCTTACTATACCAATAATTAATAATATTATTATTACCTATATTAATTTGGTAAACATATTTCTTCTGCAACAAACATTTTTTTTTTTCAATAAATATTATTTCTCCTACAATAATATTATCAAAATTACCTGTATTACAATAAATTTTTTCTACTTCAAAACCAAATTCTGTTAATTGTTTATGTAACATACTAGAATTAATAAACAAACCGCATATCTTTTCTTTTAACCATAACTCGCTAAATTTCATTAGAATTAGAGCCACCTTTTTATGTAAATTGTTTAATAAAATTTAAATCATTATAAAAAAAAGAACGTAAATCTACTATGCCATACCGTAACATTGTTATTCGTTCTATTCCTATTCCGAAAGCAAAACCTGAAAAACAATTATGATCTATATTCATTTTATTTAAAACAAACGGATGTACCATTCCACAACCTAACACTTCTAACCACTTAAATTTTTTATTTTTACCTTCTATAAAAATATCAATTTCAGCTGAAGGTAAAGTAAATGGAAAATAAGCACTCCTAAATCTTATTTTTACTTCTTTTGTAAAAAAATTTTGTATAAAATTAAACATTAACCATTTTAAATTAGAAAAATTTATATTTTTATCAATAACTAACCCTTCTAATTGATGAAACATAGGAGTATGTGTAGAATCATAATCATTTCTATACACTTTTCCATATGAAATTATACGAATCGGAGGTTGTTCTTTTTCCATGATGCGTACTTGTATACTAGAAGTTTGTGTTCGTAACAACATTTTATCATTAAACCAAAAAGTATCTTTTTTATTTCTGGCAGGGTGATCAAAAGGAATATTTAATGCGTCAAAATTATAATATGCATTTTCTATTTCTGGACCTGTTATTATTTGAAAATTTAATTTTAAAAAATAATTTTCTATATTATTAATAGTAACTGTAATTGGATGTAATGATCCAATCGAAACACATCTTCCTGGTAAAGTGATATCAATTTTGTATTTATTTAATTGAATTTTTTTATCTAAAATATCTATTGTTTTTTTACATAATTGTATTTTTTTTATTATAAAATTTTTAATAAAATTAATTTTAATGCCAATTTTTTTTCTATTTTCAATAGGAATTTTTTTAATATCTTGCATAGCACAAGATACATAACCTTTCTTACCTAAATATTTAATACGTAACAAATCTAAATCAGCGTGATTATTAATTTTTTTTATTTTTTTTTTAAATTTATCTAAAAACGAAGCGCTCAAAATCATAATATTTCTCATATTAATATATGTATCAATCATATTAATTGTAATAAACAACTTATTTCTAATATTTAATTTTATTAAAAATAAAACTAAAAATTTTTTTATTTTAATTCTAAAATTATCAGATATGTAAAAATTACAATGGGAGTGAATATTACTCCCACGTAATATTTTTCAAAAATAAAATTAAATTAAATTTAATGTACTTTTTGATTTTTGCACTAAAAAAGAAAATGTTTTTTTGTCAAAAACTGCTAAATCTGAAAGTATTTTTCGATTAATTATAATTGAAGCATTTTTTAATCCCAATATAAAGTTACTATAAGAGATATTTTCACAACGAACTGCTGCATTAATACGAGTAATCCATAAACGACGAAACGTACGTTTCTTTTGACGTCGATCACGATATGCATATTGACCAGCTTTAATAACAGCCTGTTTTGCTACTCTATAAACACGAGATCGCGCACCATAATACCCTTTTGCTTTTTTTAAAATCTTCTTATGACGCGATCGTGCTACAACACCTCGTTTAATACGAGTCATTTAATACCGCTCCTTTTTTTCTTCTATAATAGAATTACTATTTTACAAATATGGAAGAAATAATTTTAACTTACTCATCTCACTTTTTTTAATTAATGATTTAGATCGTAAGCTACGTTTATATTTACTACTTTTTTTAGTAAGAATATGACGTAATTTTGCTGGTTTATGCTTAAATAAATTTGATGCAGTTTTTTTAAATCTTTTTGCTGCGCTTCGTAACGTTTTAATTTTTGGCATTATTAAATATTATTTTTATTTATTAAATAAAAAATAAAAAACTCCTTTAATATAGATGTATAATTATTTTTTTTTAGGTATTAAAATCATAATAATCTGACGACCTTCTATTTTTAACGGAGAAGCATCTGTTATAACTAAATGTGTAACATCTTTTTTAATTCTATTTAAGACATTAACTCCAATATGCTGATGCGCCATTTCTCTACCTCTAAAACGTAATGTAACTTTTACTTTACTTCCATCTTCTAAAAAACGACAAAGATTTTTTAATTTAACTTGATAATCCCCTTCTTCTGTACTAGGTCGAATTTTTATTTCTTTTATCTGTATAACTTTTTGTTTCTTTTTTTGCTCTTTTATAGATTTACTTTTTTTATATAAAAATTTTCCGTAATCCATAATACGACATACAGGAGGATTTGCATTAGGACTCATTTCAACTAAATCTAAACCAATTTTTTCTGCTTTTTTTAATGCTTCTTGAAAACTATGAATACCTAATTGACTACCATCTATACCTGTTAAACGTACTTCAGATACATGGATAATTTCATTATTTATACGATTAGGTTTTATAAATACAACACGCTTTACTCCTTTAATACGTTATACCTCCCATTTTATACTACTACGATTTTTAATTTCTGATAATAAATTATTAATAAATTTTTTTACATCATAATTGTTAATGTTTATACCTTTTAAAATACGTAAACTAATCGTTTCATTTTTTACTTCTTTATTTCCACATATTAACATGTACGGAACACGTGTTAAAATATGTTCCCGTATTTTTAGTCCTATTGATACATTTCTCACATCTAACCTTACACGAATACCTATAGAAATTAGATGAGAATAAATTTTTTTGACATATTCAACAGAATTTTCTGATATACTAATTATAACAACCTGAATAGGAGCTAACCATGTAGGGAAAAACCCATCATACTCCTCTATTAAAATTCCTATAAATCGTTCAATTGATCCTAATATTGCTCTATGTATTAAAATTGGATATTTTTTTTCATTTTGATCATTTATATAGGTTGCATTCAATAACTTAGGTAAGTAAAAATCTAACTGTATAGTACCACATTGCCAATTTCTACTTAAAGAATCCTCTAATACAAATTCTATTTTTGGACCATAAAAAGCACCTTCTCCTTCCTGGATCTTAAATTCTAAATTACTAGCATTAAGTACATATAATAAATCTTTTTCCGCTTGATTCCATGTTTTTTCATCCCCTATTCTTTTTTCTGGTCTTGTAGAAAATTTGATATGAATTTTTTTAAATCCAAAAATTCTATATACATCAAGAATTAAATTTATACAACTATTAATTTCTTTCCTAACATTTTTTTTTAAGCAAAATATATGACCATCATCTTGTGTAAAACTACGTAAGCGTAATAAACCATGTAATCCACCAGAAAATTCATTACGATGACAATGTCCAAACTCTGATATCCTAATAGGAAGATCTTTGTAAGACTTAATTCCTTGATTAAAAATTTGTATATGTGCTGGGCAATTCATAGGTTTAATGCAAAAATCTTTTTTTTCAGAAACTGTCGTAAACATAGAATGACTATAATTTTTCCAGTGCCCACTTTTTTCCCACATTTTTTTATCTATTATAATAGGAGTTTTTACTTCCCTATATTCTTCTGAATTTAATTTTTCACGAATAAATTGTTGTAATTCATTAAATATTGCATAACCTTTTTCATGCCAAAAAATCATACCAGGAGCTTCATCTTGGATATGATATAAATCTAATTTTTTTGACAAAATTCGATGATCTCTTTTATTTAAAATATCTAATCGATGAAAATAAGATTCATATTGTTCCTTTGTTGCCCAAGAAATAACATTTATTCTTTGTAATATTTTATTACTATTATTTTTATTAAAATGTATACCTGAAGATTGATACACTTTAAAATTAGAACAAAATGATATATTTGATGCTTGAACAAGATTTATAAAAAAATCTGGATGATTTTTATGAAAATAAATATCAATTTTTTCTTTTTCTTGCATCATAAGATTATTTAATAAATCTAATTTATGTTCTGAATCTAAAAAGTATCTTTTAGCTGTTTGAATGTCTAATTTTTTATATATAATATTATATTTTTCTAATATTAATTCATTCATTTTTTTTTCTATTAAATTTAACTCAATTGTACTTAAACTATTGTTTATATCAATATCATAAAAAAAACCATTTTCATTCAGCTTTAATTGTACTAACTGCGCTTCAGGCCATAATAATTTTACAGCATAGCCAAAAAGGTGTCCGCAAGAAACTCGAATTAAATTCAAAGAAAATACATCATTAGGAGTGATTAATTTAACTGACACATCTTCTGAAAAATTAGTTTCAATATGAATTAAAGCATTATTAGCTATTGCTCCAACGCATGTATTTAATAAATCCGGTTTAATTTGTTTTAAAACATTTATCAATGAAATACTATTTTTATATTTATATTTTGTTCCATCGAAAAAAGTAATAACCGGCATATTTTTTCCTTAATTAAAGAATTGATATAAAGTATGTCATAAAATATTTTTATTTTATATGTATAAATTCATAATCATACTTATAATGAAATACGCCAGTAAAAACTGACGTATAAAAATAATTAAAATCGCGTGTCTACTGCTTCTGCTAATTGATCTATTAAATTTTTACTGTCTTCCCAACTTAAACATGGGTCAGTAATTGATTGTCCATAATTCAACGGTTTATTGTTAATAACACATTGAGAACCTTCTTCAAGAAAGCTTTCTACCATAACTCCGCAAATTTGTTTTGATCCATTACGGATTTGATTACAAACTGATTTACCCACATTAATTTGACGTCGAGGTTCTTTTAAACAATTTGCATGACTAAAATCTACCATCAAATATTCTGGAAGATTAAATTCACGTAATAAAAGAATTGCTTGTTGTATATCACTAAAATGATAATTAGGTTGTTTACCTCCTCGCATAATAATATGACCAAAAGGATTACCGCTAGTATGATTAATAGTCATTTGCCCATTTTTATTAGGAGCTAAAAATAAATGACGTACTTGAGTTGCCCGAATAGCATCAATTGCAATTCGTATGTTTCCATCAGTTCCATTTTTAAATCCAACAGGACAAGACAGCGCAGAAGCCATTTCTCTATGAATTTGACTTTCAGTAGTTCTCGCTCCAATTGCTCCCCAACTAATTAAGTCTGCAATAAATTGCCCTATAACCATATCTAAAAATTCAGTTGCTGACGGCATTCCTAAATTATTAATATCTATTAATAATTTTCTTGCCACAGATAACCCATGATTAACTCTAAAAGTACCATTTAAATCAGGATCAGAGATGAGTCCTTTCCATCCTACTACAGTTCTCGGTTTTTCAAAGTAAGTTCGCATAATAATTTCTAATCGATCAGAATATTTTTTGCGTAATTCACATAATTTTGATGCATATTCAACTGCAGCAACTGGATCATGAACTGAACAAGGCCCAATTATAACTAATAACCGCAAATCTTTTCCGGTAATAATATTCGCAATATTATTTCTAGATTGAATAACATTTTCCATAATTTCAGAAGTAACAGGATAAATATTTGCTAATTCTGCAGGGGTAATTAATGGATCTATTCTTATAGTACGTAATTCATCTGTTTTTTTCATTCATTTATTTCTCTAAAAAGTTTTAAAAATTCAATATAGATTAAATCTCATTATAAAATGCAAAAGTATACATTAAAATAGTATTTTCAAAAAAAAATAAATAATAAATTATTATAATGATAAGGAAGGTGAATTGAATAAATAATTATTATAAAAAACTATATTTTGACACTAATTTTATAAATATTGCGATTGAATAATATTTAAAATAAAAAATTATTTACAATAAAATTATTCTTTTTACAGAAGATTACATTTAAATTAAAATGATATATTTATAAAAAAATAAAATTTTATTTATTATTAAATAAAATACAATCAAAATAAAATTAATCTAATTAATCATTTTTTTTCTAATAATTTGATTGGTACATTGTTTAATGATAAATAAACATCTTGCTTTTTATATATCCACGAAAAAATTAATCTATAAGATATATACAATATAACAGGACCTATAAAAATACCTATAAATCCAAAAGCTAATAATCCGCCAATCATACCAGATAGTACTATGGAAGTTGGTAAATCAGCACCTATTTTAATAATCCTAGGACGTAAAAAATTGTCTACTGCACATATAATACAACTCCAACCTAAAATAATTGTTCCCCACATAAATTCTTCATTTAAATAAAACCATATTGTTATAGGAATTAATATAGGTAATGGACCCATTTGTATTAAACAAAAGAAAAAAATTAATAGCATAATCAAGGAAGAATATGAAATTCCTGATAAAAATAATATTATACCAGATAAAATACTTTGAACTAAAGCGGTTAATAATACTCCTACAACTACAGCTCTAATTGCATGAATCATTAAAATAATTAAAGTTTCTCCTATTTGAGGTGAACCTAATCTATACACAAAACTATTAATAATATTAGATATTTTTGAACCATTCCAATATAAAAAAGTGCTAAATATTAATATAAAAATTAAATGCATAAAAAAATTACTAAAATAACCAGCATTTGATAAAAAAAGTTCAGTTGTATTTTTGATACAAGGTTTTATAAAACTAAATGTACCTAAATTATTTGAATGTATAATTTTTTGATAATAATTAAACAATTTTATTCCAATTATTGGAATTTCTTTTAAATAAAAAAAGTCAGGGAACCCAATTAATTTATTTCTAAAAAGTTGTAATAATGGAAAAGTACTGTTAATAACAACATTAAATAAAAAAATTACTGGAGTTAACAACGATAATAATAAAATTACAAACATAATGCTAACAGATACAATTTTTTGATTATTAAGTTTGAATCTTATTTTTTTTAAAAATGGCCATGTAGCGACTACTATCATACTTGACCAAATAAAACCTATAATAAAAGGACGTATTACCCAAAAACTCGTTGTTACTATAATAATAGTAAAAAAAACTGAAAAAAATATTTTTGTAAAATCTGATTGCATGTGATATATTTTCATTTCAAATAATACCTTTTTTATTCTTTTTTATTGTTTTTAACAAAAAATTATTGAAATAATCTTTCAAAAAACATTAAGATTTATTAATTTTAATAAATAATCTTAAATAATTGCATTATAAATCTAAAATAATTTTATTTTCATTCTATAAAAAATATAAATATTTTAATAAAAATAGTTGTTTATACATAATAAAAAAGGTAGTATTACATTATTATTTGTATAATAAATTAAATTTTTAAAACAAAAAATTAATATTGCAATCAAAATTATATTTATTTTCATTCAATTTAATTGAGTTAGATTACTTTATACTGAATTAATATTCAATATTTATTTATAATAAACATATTATTAGTAGTATTTATGAACAACATGACAAATTTAGTATTAATTAACATTACAAAAGCAGCTTATGAATACATACATGAAATCATAAAAAAAAACCAAAACAATATTATAGGAATTAATATTAATATTAAAAAATCAGGTTGTGCAGGATTTCGATATACATTTAATTTTATTAGAGAAAATGAAAAACCTAATACTACAATAAAAAATATATCTTTTAAACACAAAAATATTATTTTTTCTATACCTAAAACCATTATACATGTAGTAAAAAATGCTACTCTAGATTTAGAACAAAAAGGATTAAATAAAAATTTAAAATTATTTAACCCTAATATAAAAACAACCTGTGGATGCGGTGAAAGTTTTGAAATAAAATAAAATTATATTTTCTATACAACCCATTTTATCAAAGCAAAATTTTTTTTCCCTTTACATAAAAAAGTATATGTATCAAATAGAAATTCTTTTTTTGTTAAGATGTATTTAGGATCCACTTCAATCCTTCCATTAATTTTTATACCCGATGAAATAATTAAATTACGTGATAAATTTAATGAAGTTGAAAAATTTATTTTTAACACAATTTTTTCTAAGTTTAAATCTTTTATATAATATAAATTAAAAATAGGAATACTATTATTAGCGTTATTATTATCTTTATTAAAAAAATAATTAAAATCAGATTTATTTAATAAATGAATATTATTTGAAAACAAATTATATGTAATTTTTTTTGCTATAATATATTCATTTTTTCCATGAACTAATACAGTAATTTTTTTTGCTAATTGTTGTTTTAAATAAATAATTTCATTTTTACTTGTTTTTTTTACATCATATACAGTATTCGTTTTTAACAAATCAAACATATTTAAAATATTTAATGCAACATCGTCAGTTATATTAATCCAAAATTGATAAAATTGATATGGAGTTGTTTTATTTGCATCTAACCATACATTACCTGATTCTGTTTTACCAAATTTTTTTCCATCAGATTTTATAAACAAAGGAATGGTTAATCCTAATACTTGCTTATTATATGTTTTCTGAATTAAATTAATACCAGAAACTATGTTACCCCATTGATCAGATCCTCCAATCTGAAGAACAGTATGATAATTTTTATACAATTGTAAGTAGTCATATGCTTGAAATATAGTATATGAAAATTCATTAAAAGATATTCCTTGATCTGTTGATTTAATTCTTTTTCTAACAGATTCTTTATTAATCATACTATTAATAGAAAAATGTTTTCCTATATTCCTTATAAATTCTAAAACATTAGCTTGTTTAAACCATTCATAATTATTTACAATTAATGCCGAATTATTACTATTGTCAAAATCTAAAAATTTTTTTACTTGTAATATAATTTTTTTTTCCCAATCCAAAATATTTTCAACTGAATTTAATATCCTTTTTTTTTCTTTAAAGCTAGGATCTCCTATTAAACTCGTTCCTCCGCCTATTAATACAATAGGTTTATGACCAAAATTTTGAAACATTTTTAATGTTAACAGTGGTAATAAATGACCTACATGTAGACTATCAGCAGTTAGATCAAAACCACAGTACAAAACAATTGATTTATTTTTAATATAATTTTCAAAATATTTTTTATTAGAAATATTATAAACCATTTGTTTTTTATATAATTCTGTTAAAATATTCACTTAAGAAATTTTCCTTATAACAAATATGTTATTACAATCACTTTTTTTATATAAATAATTTTATATTTTAAATAAATAAATTAACGATAAACAATAGTACTTACTAATTATCGCTATGATGCATATCATATAAAAATATAATTTTTTCGAATATTTTTTTTGATTGTATTTTTTTATATAAAATATTTAAAACAAAATGCAATCTTTGTAAAGAAGTATAAGAAAATAAAATTTTAGAATAATAAGTATTTTTATATTTTAATTTTTTTATAGGATCAGGACCTATTATAATTAATTGAGGTAATAGAACAATTAAATTATTATAAAAATAATCATTGAAATATGTAATAAATAAAGTAATCGTTTGAAAAATACTAGAATGAAACCATAAAACAATATGATAAGTAAATGGAGGCAACTTATACTTTTTTCTAAAATTTAATAATAATTTTAAAAAAAAATCATATCCCTTTTCTAATAAAGCAAATAATAAGCTATTTGTTTTTGATGATTGCACTATAACTTCTAAATTTAAATTATTATGACCTAAAGAAAATAAAATACTTTGATATAATTTTCCAAATTGCTCTAAAGATCTAAAGTTATTAGCATACAAATATTTATCAATAGATAAAAATGCTATTAAAGAAACATCTTTAATAAAATATTTATTTGCATAATTAGCATAGGATAAAATAATAGTAGATGTATTAAAATGTAAATAATAATCAGAATTAAAAAAATATTTCATTTTAGTAAAAGTAGTTTTATTCGATAACTCTACTATTGGAACATGAGGAAAAACTTCATTCATGTATTCTTTTGCTATCCGCATATCAAAAAAACTAGTAGAATAAGAAAAAAATCCGCAATAATTACAATATTCAGGAACATGAATTGTTTTTAAACAATAACAACACATTAATTCATTATAGTAATTATGAAATTTGTAATATTGATTACAATAAATACACCTAAAAAATTGTAAACAATTATTACATTTTAATACCTTAAAAAAATTGTTTTTTTCTTCTAAAATTAATAAAACAGAACTTTTATTATTGATATGATAATTAATTTTTTTTATTAAATTAATAGAATAAATACCTATAGATCTTCCGTAAGTAAAATCAAAAATATTATTTTGTATATTAATTTTATTTTGTTTATTGTAATTATTTTCTAATAAATAATTAAATTTGATTTGTTTGTATGACCTATCTAATATTTTTTTTTTACAGAATAAACTCAAACTAGAAGATGTAAAAATTAGTGGAATTTTTTCTTGTTTAGATCGTTGTAATGCAACTTGAACTTCATTAAAAATAAATTTATTTTGAAGAGGATTATTTAACATACTATAATCTTGGTAAATGATTATTAATCCTAAAGATCTTAATGGTAAAAATATTCCTATTTTTGTAGCAATAATAATTTTTGGACCTAATGAATTACTATAATTCCATACCGATATTTTCTTTTGGATGCTAATTTTATTATCATATAATTCTATGTTAATATTATAATTTTTTCTAAATAAAGAAATTAAATTATATACAAAACTTGTTTCTATTGAAGGAACTAATAATAAAATTGTTAATCCATTATTAAAATAATGACAAAACAAAAAAGTATAAAAATCTAATTTTTGCAAAATATTAATATTAGTAAAATAAAAAGGTTTTGAATAATCTTGTTGACGTAACAACATTGTTATAAATTTTAAACATTTTTTACCTAAATATTTAAAATTTTTTAAAACAATATGAACATGACGATGTTGATTATTTTTACAATGATCTAATTTACACAATCCTTTCATAGCAAGTGATAACAATACACTATTTTTAATTTTAAAATATTTTAATTCTTTATAATAAATACTCTGTTGCGTTAATATTGATAAAGCATAAAGTTGATTTTTTCCAAATTTATTTTTTAAATATAAATATTTTTTTCCTGCATCAGTAATATTCCAATAAAAATATTTTTTGTTTTTAATGAAAACATCTTTTATAAAATGACTAGGTAATATATCTAATACTATTTTCCTAAAATCTAATTTTGCATAACAAGAATACCATTTCATTAAATTCCATAAATTAATACCATACAATGAATCATTGTCTATCAATGTTGATACATCTCTTAAATTATATTTTTTTATAAAAAAACTATTATACTTTTTTCTTGACCAATAATTTAAAATTATACCAATTAAAAAATGTTTTCTAAAAGGTACTTTCACTCGTACACCAATTTTTGGAATAGAATTTTTAATGTTATATAAATAATAAAAATTGTTTTTAAAACGTATAGGTACTACAACTTCAATAATATACACAATTAAAATCCAATTAAAATATTAATGATAATATAAAAATTATTTTTATTTCAATTTATTAATTAAATGAAAACAACACAAATGATTAATAAAACATTTATTACAATTTGGATTCCTTGCAGTACATATATATCTTCCATGTAATACAAACCAATTATGCAAGTTGTATTTAAAATATATCGGAACTAATTTAGTTAATTTACTTTCTACTTCTTTTACATTTTTACCTATTGCAAAACTCGTTCTATTACATATTCTAAATACATGTGTATCAACAGCAATAACAGGTTGATGAAAAATAGTGTTCAAAATAATACTTGCTGTTTTTCTTCCAACTCCAGGTAATTTTTCTAAATCAATTCTATTATCTGGAACTTTACCCTGATAATTATGTACTAATATTTTACACGTTTGAATTATATAAATTGACTTTTTATTATGTAAACCAATAACATTTATTATTTTATTTAATCGATATAACCCTAATTTCAACATTGTAAAAGGAGTATTAGCAATAGAATACAATAATGAAGTAGCTTTATTAACAGACTTATCAGTTGATTTCGCAGAAAGAATAACAGAAATTAATAATTCAAAAGCGGAATTAAAAGATAATTCCATATAAGGTTTCGGATAATGTAACATAAATAATTCTAAAATTTTATAACGTATAGTTTGATTCATAATCATATTTAGTATTCATTTATTAATTAAAAATTTATATTTGAAATATTTTTATATTTTAAAAATATTTTTATATAGAATATGTATTTGTATATAACATTTTTACAATACATAATGATTATTAATTATTTATTGAAAAATATTTAATTTGAAATAAATTAATATATAAATAAAATACGCTATTTTCGAATTTTTTTATTAACTGTATCTACTATTATTTGAGTCATATGATCAATTTCAATATTTAAAATATCTTTTTCCTTAACTACAATAAAATTTGTATTTTTTATAGTTGCTGGAATTAAAAAAACAGAAAAAAAATTATTTACTACTCTATTTATTGTCAAGCTTACTCCATTAATACAAATAAAACCTTTTTCAAAAATATACTTTATTAAATGTACATCTTTTAACTGCAACCATAATTCCATATTTTTACTTTTATGAATTAATTTAGAGACTACTACTGTTCCAGAAACATGACCAGAAACTAAATGTCCACCTAATTCGTCATTGATTTTCAAAGCTCGTTCAATATTAATTAGACTATCAATTCTTAAATATTTTAAGTTAGTGGTATTTAAAGTTTCTTCAATTATATCAAACGTAACATTTTGATCATAAATGGACGTTACTGTCAAACAACATCCATTATTTGATATAGAATCACCTATTCGTAAATTAGATAATAAATTGTTATTTAATTTTATTGTAATACAAAAAAAATTTTTTTGTTTTACAATTTTGATAACTTTTCCAACTCCTAATACTATCCCAGTAAACATTTTTTTCCTTACAATAACAAAAAATATTTATCAAATAATTATTTTAAAACAATTTTTTATTTAAAAAAAACGATAATCTTTTGTTGCTATAAATTAATAAAATTTATATTGTATTTTATTTTAAATAAACTTATAATATTAAATTTAATTACGTCCGTAGCTCAGATGGTTAGAGTGTCATCATGACATGGTGAAAGTCATCGGTTCAAATCCGATCGGACGTAAAATAATCAATAATTCTATTTTAACAAAAAATTATTTTCAATGTATAATCAGGTATAAATAAATATAATTATATATTAATATATGAAATTAGATGAAATTATTATTAATAATTTAATTAAATATCGATTAACTCACCAATCTTTTTTGCTAATGTATAGCGGAGGACTAGATTCCAGTGTATTATTGCATCAATTAGTATTTATTCACAATAAATATAAAAATTTATTAAAATCATTAAGAGTATTACACGTTAATCATAAAATCAACCAACATGCTGATTTATGGAGTCAACACTGCAAAATTGAATGCAAACAATACAACATAAAATTAATTACAAAAAAAATAAAAAAAAAAATTCCAATTAAATCCAATACTGAAGCAATAGCAAGAAACGAAAGACTAAAAATAATAAAAAAAATATTAAAACCTAAAGAAATAATAATTACAGCTCATCATTTGAATGACCAATGCGAAACTTTTTTACTAGCCCTAAAAAGAGGAAGTGGCATTAATGGACTATCTGCAATAAAAGAATATAGTTCAATATTAAACACAATTATTATACGACCCTTATTAAAAATTCCTAGATCACTATTACATTCATTTGCTATTAAAAAAAAAATAAAATGGATAACAGATTTATCTAATCATGATTTACATTATGACAGAAATTATATTAGACATATAATTATTCCTAAAATGGAAAAAAGATGGCCTGAATTTATACAAAAATGCTATATCACATCAAAACTATGCACCACCAGTGTGCAAGTAATTGAATACTTCATAAAAAAAATATATAAAAAATATATTAATACAGACTATTCATTAAATATCAACTTTATTATAAAATATAACCAAGAAATACATTTTCTCATTCTAAGAAAATGGTTTTTTTTACATGTAAAAAGAATGCCTTCCTATAACATTTTATCTAAATTATATTACGAAGTAATTCAAAATAAAAAAAAAATTAACCCTATAATGAATTTTCAAAACTTTCAAATAAAAAAATACAAAAATAATATTTATTTTTTTAAAAAAGAACCAGATACAAAAAGTATCATCATTAAATGGAATCGACCATTTAAACCAATAAAACTACCTCTAAAAATAGGTTATATTTGTCAGAATAAAATTAATAAAAACGCCATTAATGCTATTAATCAACCAAATTATAATGAAAAAGTTACTATTCGTTTTCATTATACAGGTAAAATTTTACAACCAGGTAGATCTTTTGCTACTACAATAAAAAAAATATGGCAATCAATGCACATTCCACCTTGGAAAAGAAATAATATTCCATTGTTATTTTATAATAATCAATTTGTTGGAGCAATTGGTTTATTTTTTGATACTTATTATATAAATAATCAATCAATACATAAAAAATGGAAAATAATTTGGTTTAATAAAATTGATTACTAAAATTAAATACTATTTATTATACATTTAACTTAAATTACATATACTTAATAGCGAATCAATTTGTTTTTTTTCAATACGTGTATACAATTTTTTAAATTTATTAATCTTATGATTTAATAATGGTGTACCAATATTCGTCCAATTTAATTTTATATTTAAAAATTTTTCACTATTTTGTGCTAAATTAGGCATAATAGGCTTTAACCAAGTCATAATAATTTTAAAAAAATTAATTGATACTGAACAAACTTGTTGTATATAACTATTATGTAAACCATTATTATTTTGTAATATTTTCCATGGTTGTTTTTGATTAATATACTGATTAGCTATACCTGACATTTTTATAATCTCTTTAACCGCTAAACTAAAATCTCTTTTCTCAAAATGCACTTCAATAATTAAAGAACTTTTTAAAAACAAATTATAAACATCCTTATCTATTAATTTATCTGATAATATTCCATTAAAATATAAATTAATAAATTTTGCACTTCTAGAAGCTAGATTAATTACTTTGTTTACAATATCAGCATTAATTTTCTCATGAAAACTTTCTAAATTCATTTCAATATCTTCAACTTTAGAAGATAATCTACTAGCATAGTAGTACCGTAAACTATCTGAATCTAAAAATTTTATCCAATTTTTTGCTAAAATAATAGGTCCTTTTGATTTAGATATCTTTTTATTATTTACAGTTAAGTAACCGTGAGCAAATATTCCCGTTGGTTTTCTTAATTCAGCTGCTTCTAAAATAGCAGGCCAAAATAAACTATGAAAATAAATAATATCTTTTCCAATAAAATGAAATAACTGGTGAGGTGAATTTATTTTCCAAAAATCATTAAAATTAATATTTTTACTTTTATTACATAAATTTTTAAAAGTACTAATATAACCAATAGGGGCATCAATCCAAACATAAAAATATTTTCCTGGAAAATCAGGAATTTTAAAACCAAAATAAGGTTGGTCTCGTGAAATATTCCACGGCTTTAATCCTTTATTAAACCATTCTTTAATTTTATTAAAAACTGTTTTTTGGAGAACTCCAGAACAAATCCATTTTTTTAAAAATTGTTCAAATTGAGGTAAATCAAAAAATAAATGTTGCGACTGTTTTAATAAAGGTGTAGTATTTGACAAAACAGATTTAGGCTGTATCAAATCCGTAGATAAATACGTAGATCCACAATTTTCACAATTATCCCCATACTGTTTTTTTGCATGACAATAAGGACATTCTCCTTTTATAAATCTATCAGGTAAAAAAATATTTTCTTGTATATCATAATATTGGTATATAAATTCTTTTTTTAAAAATTTTTTTTTCTTTAAAATACTAAATATGTTTTTTACGAAAAAAAAATTTTCTTCTGTATGAGTAGAATAATAATTATCATGAACAACGTTAAAGTTTAAAAAATCATTTTTATGCTCTAATAATGTATTGTTAATCAAAGTTTCTGGAGTAATATTTTCTTTTTTTGCTCGAATCATAATCGCTGTACCATGAGCATCATCTGCGCAAATAAAAAAAACTTTTTCTCCCTTCATACGTTTATAACGCACCCAAATATCCGCTTGAATATGTTCTAATAAATGACCAAGGTGAATAGAGCCATTAGAATAAGGGAAAGCACAAGTAACTAATGTATTTTTGTTATTCATAAATTTAAAATACGTCCTTGAGATAATATAAAATAAATAATGAATATTTATTATTTATAAAAAGATATTTCAGTTTCAAATGACAACTTAAATTAATTAATTAAAAACAATTTTAATTAATTAATTTAACTAATTAATCATAACAAAATTTATTTCCAGAATAATATTCTTATACTATTCTGGAACAATAAAACATTTATTTTATGTGTTAAAATAATTAATAAATATTAATAGTCGTAATATTCTCAAAATAATTATTAAAAAAAAAAAATAAATTTTTATTCAATCCAATTAGTATGAAAAACTCCTTTTTTATCGATTCTTTTATAAGTATGAGCTCCGAAAAAATCACGTTGTGCTTGAATTAAATTTGCATTAGATAAAGAAGTTCGATATCCATCATAATAAGACATAGCAGAAAAAAAAGTAGGTATACTTATCCCATGTTTTACTGATAGTGATATTATATCACGTAAAGCGTTATGGTATGTATTTGCAATATTCGTAAAATAATCGGATAATAATAAATTAGATAAACTATTATCATTCAGGTATGCTTCATTAATTTTTTCTAAAAAATTAGCTCTAATAATACATCCTGAACGAAAAATATTAGATATACTTCCAAAATTTAAATTCCAAGAATATTTTTCTGATGCTCTTTTTAATTGAGAAAATCCTTGAGCATAAGATATAATTTTGCCTAAATATAACGATTGCCTAATTTTTTCAATTATATCTTTTTTATTAGAATTAATATAATTATTTTGAGGGGCTTTTAATACCGTACTAGCAATTAAGCGCTGTGATTTTATATTAGATAAATATCTTGAAAAAACTGATGATGCAATTAAAGTTAATGACTCACCTAAATTTAATGCTTCCTGCACTACCCATTTACCAGTTCCTTTGTTTTCCGCTACATCCAATATTAGATCTAATAAATATTTATCATTATTCATTTTTTTTTTAATAATTAATGAAGTAATTTCAATTAAATAACTTTTTAATTCTCCTTGATTCCATTCGCAAAAAATATTAGAAATTTCTTCATTATTAAGACCTATTAATTCTTTTAATAAGGTATAAGATTCTGCTATTAATTGCATATCCCCATATTCAATACCATTATGTATCATTTTTACATAATGACCAGATCCATTCGGTCCAATATAGTCAACACATGCATCCTTACCAACTTTTGCAGAAATTTTTTCAAAAATTTTTTTTACATATTTATAAGATTTTGTATTACCTCCAGGCATTATACAAGGTCCATTTAATGCCCCTTCTTCGCCTCCTGAAATACCTGCACCAATAAAATATATTCCTTGTTGATATAATTCTTTTTCCCTTCGAATAGTATCTTTATAAAAACTATTACCTCCATCAATTATTATATCATTTTTATCTAAAAAAGGGATTAAAGAAAGGATAACATCATCAATTGAACGACCAGCTTTAACCATCAACAAAATTTTTCTAGGCAATTCCAAAGAATTAACAAAATCTTTAATTGAAAAACAAGGTAATAAGTTTTTTCCTTGATTTATTTGTTGAATTTCTTTCATTTTTTTTTCTGAACGATTAAAGATAGCAACTAAAAAATTATTTTTTTCCATATTTAAAGCTAAATTATATCCCATTACTCCCATACCAATAACGCCAATATGCTGTTTTAACATTATTTTTTCCTAATAATATTGTTTAAAAAATTGACTAATTATGCAATTAATAAACTTCATATAAAACATATTTCATTTTAGACATAAATGAAAAATTATCACATATAAAAACATTTCTAATAATAATGTATTATTAATTTTTTTAATTTGTATTTTGATGTCGTTTTTGTAATCTAGATATTATTGTATAAATATCCATATTATGTTCATGTAATAAAACTAAAAAATGATACATTAAATCTGAAGACTCATTAATTATTTTTTCTCTATCATTTTGCATAGAAGCTATAATTGTTTCAATTGACTCTTCTCCCAATTTTTGAGCTATTCTTTCTTTACCTTTAAGGAATAACTTATACGTATATGAATTCTTATTATTTTCTTTTTTATTTAATTCTATTAATTTATCTAAATAATGTAAAAAAAACAACTTAGAATGTTGGCTACTTTCTTTCGAATAAAAACAACTAACATTATTTAAATGACAAGTAGGTCCAATAGGATCAACCATAATCAATAAACTATCACAATCGCAATCAGTAATAATTTTTTTAATTTTTAAAAAATTTCCAGAAGTTTCACCTTTTTTCCATAATCGTTTTTTTGTTCTAGAATTAATTGTTACTTCTTGATCTTCTATACTTTTTTGCAATGCTTCATAATTCATAAAAGCATGCATTAATACTTCACCTGAAAAAAAATTTTGAATAATTGCAGGAACATTTTTATTGTTATTTTTGTCCCAATTAATTTGTGCAATATTATCTAACGTGATTAACATAACCTTACTCCAATACCTTTTTCAAACAAGAATTTTTTTAGATTCATTATATTAATAATATTTTTATGAAAAACTGTAGCAGCTAAAGCTCCATCTACATTAGTTGCATTAAAAACATCATAAAAATCTTGCATTGTACCTGCTCCTCCAGATGCAATTAAAGGAATATGACATACTTGCCTTAATTTTTTTAATTGTATTAAATCATAACCTTTTTTTACTCCATCTTGATTCATAACGTTTAGTACAACCTCTCCTGCTCCTAATTTTTGTACTTGTTTTACCCAATCAATTGTTTCAATATCTTTTTTAATAATTTTTTGCTCTGATCCAGTGTATTGAAAAACATTATATTTATTTGTTTGATTGTTATACCAAGAATCTATACCAACAACAATACATTGAACACCAAAACAATCTGCTATACGACTAATTAAAAACGGATCACTTATAGCTGGAGAATTAATAGATACCTTATCTGCACCTAAAGATAAAATACTCTTTACATCGTCAATGCTTTTTATACCTCCTGCTACACAAAAAGGAATATTTATATATTCAGCTATTTTTGCAATCCATTTTCTATCTACTAATACATTATTAGAAGAAGCTGTAATATCATAAAAAACTAATTCATCAGCTCCATCATTTACGTATTTTTTAGATAAATTTATTATATCTCCTACTACTATATGATTTCTAAATTGAACCCCTTTAACAACAACTCCATTTTTCACATCTAAACAGGGAATGATTCTTTTTGCCAGCATGAAATCGCCTCTTTAATTGTAAATTTTTTTTCTAAAAAAGCTCTTCCTATTATAATGCTATTTATATTTGTTTTTTTTATATTAATAATATCAGATAAGCTTGAAATACCTCCTGAAGCTTGTACAGATAAATGCGGAAATTGCTGAATAATATCACTATACAGCTGTATATTCGGACCAGAAAGAGTCCCATCTTTTGTAACATCTGTACATAAAACATGTTGTAATCCTAATTCTGAATATTCATTAATAATCCGTTCTAAAGAACACTGTGTTTCTGTTTTCCAACCATTAATACAAATACATTTTTTTTTATTATGATCAATTTTAATATCTAAAGCTAAAACTATTCTATTACCTGTATATTTTTTAAACCAATTTTTAACTTTTACCATATTTTGTATAGCTAAAGATCCAATAACAACTCGTGAATTTGTATTATTTAAAAAAATCTGTTCAATGTCTTGTTCTGTTCTAATACCACCACCAACTTGTAATGGAATAGTAAAATTTTTTAACAATTTCTGTATAAAATCAACTTGTTTACTACTCGGATCACGAGCTCCTTGTAAATCAACTATATGTATTCTTTTAATTTCTTTTAAGTTATACCATTTTATTATATCTGTTAATTTATATGAATAATGTAATACAGAATTATAATTTCCTTTATATAACCGTACTATTTTATGATTTAATATATCTAAAGCAGGAATAATCATTATTCACTCCATTTCTAAAAAATTTTTTAACAATGTTTCACCAACGAATCCTGATTTTTCAGGATGAAATTGTACTCCATAAAAATTTTTAAAGCATATAACTGAACTAAATTGTTCACTATAATCTGTACTTGCAATAGTATATTTAACTAAAGGAATAATATAACTATGAACAAAATAAAACTGATCATGCATATTTATATTACGAAAAATAAATTTATTTTTCATAACTGTAATATTATTCCATCCCATATGAGGTATAACATTACTTTTTTTAATAAAAGGTTGTACATGACAATCAATTATTTTTAAACAATTAATTCTACCTCCTTCTAAACTAAATTCGCTTAATAATTGCATACCTAAACAAATTCCAAGTACTGGTTGTTTGCATAATGGAATTACTTTATGCAAATGATAACGCTTTAATTGATTCATTGCTGTTTTTGCTGAACCCACTCCTGGAATAAATATTTTTTTTGCATTAATAATATCATCTTCGTTTGTTGTTATTTTTGATGTATATCCTAATCTGTAAAGCGACCATTTTAATGAAGACAAATTAGAACATCCAGTATCTATAATAATTATAGTCATTTTTACAAAATCCCTTTTGAACTTAATAATGCATTATTTTTATTTTTTTTTATCGCTTGACCTAAAGCTTGACCAAACGATTTAAAAACTGCTTCACAAAGATGATGATCATTTTTACCATGAGCTGTAATATGTAAAGTAATTTTCATAGAATATACAATAGTTTTAAAAAAATGTTCTACCATTTCACTACTTAAATCTCCAATCTTGCTATTCTTAAATGTAACATTAAAATTTAAATAAGGACGATTAGAAATATCTAAAATGCAACTTGCAGTGCTTTCATCCATAGGTAAAATAAAACCAAATCTATTAAAATTGGTCATACTATTTCTAATTAATTTAGATAATGATTTTCCTAATACTATCGCTGTATCTTCTATTGTATGATGATCATCAATATGTAAATCTCCATATATTACTTTAATATTAAAATAGATACCGCTATGAACAGCAATTTGATCTAGCATATGATTTAAAAAATTAACGCCTGTATTAATTTTATTGCTTTCTTTATATAAATTTAAATAAGTTTTAACGTAAATAGCAGTTTCTTTAGTTTTTCTATATACAGATGAACAATGTTTTTTTGTTGTTAATATGTTACCAATTTTTTTCCATGATAATTTATTATGTGCATAACGCAAACCATTAATACCTAATTTATCAGCTAACTGCATATCGGTTATTCTATCACCTATAACATAACTATTTGATTTATCTATTAAATTATTAATTAACCATTTTTCAACTAATTTTAAATTTGGTTTACGACACATGCAATTATCTTTTTCTGAATGAGGACATATAAGTATTTCATCAAAAATAATACCTTGGGATCTAAAAACTTCTAAAATAAAATTATGACTTTGATAAAATTGCTTAAAAGGAAAACTTAAAGTTCCTAAATTATCTTGATTTGTTAATAAAACAAAAATAAAATTATATTTTTTTAATTCAGACAAAGTTATTATTACATCTTTCTCTAAACAGATTTTTTTTAAATGATCAATTTGATAATTATCATTCGGTTCTTTTACTAAAGTTCCATCTCTATCTATAAATAACACTTTATGCAACATGAAATGTACCTAATTAATATTTGCAAAAAAAAACTATAATTTTTTTAAAATATCTAATATCTGAGCGCAATCTTTATGAGTTCCTATAGAAATGCGTACATGATTTTTTAACATAATTTTATCATTTTGGGATCTGATAATAATGCCTTTATCATAAAGTTTTTTACATACTGATTTATAACAAAAAAATTCTATAAGCAAAAAATTTCCTTGACTATCAAAAATATTTTTAATAACTTTGATATTTTTTAATTTTTCTAAAAACCATTTTTTTAAAACATTTATTTTTTTTACTCTATTCTTCATATTAATAATCATATCTTCATTTAAAAAATGAGATGCAATATCTGATATCGGAGTAGGTATTGGATAAGGAGCAATAATATTTTTTAATAAATTAATTACTGAGCAATTAGCTAAAATAAAACCACACCTCAATGCAGCTAATCCAAAAGCTTTTGATAAAGTTCTTAATATAACTAAATTAGGAAAAAGTGGTATTAACTTAGATAAATTATAATTCATAGAAAATTCTATATACGCTTCATCTACTACGACCAAAGCAGTATTTTTGAATAAATCTAATAAATAATAAATATCTTGTTCGTTAATTAAATAACCCGTAGGGTTATTAGGGCGACAAATATAAATTATTTTTGTATTTTTTCGATACTTATAAATTTTTTGTAAATCTAAATTCCAATTATAAAAGGTAGCAATTTCATAATTTTTAATACCCATAATTTCAGCGCTAATAGCATACATGGGATAAGTAGGAGGACATGTAATAATTGCATCATGCTCAGAATTACAAAAAGCTTTTATTAGCAATTCTATTCCTTCATCAGCTCCTCGTGTAACAATAACATTGTTATATGATACACCTGCATAATTTGCATATTTTTTAACAACGTTGCTTGGTTGATTATCAGGATACCGATTTAATTTAATATTTTGACTAATATAATTTATTTCATAAGGTAATTCATTTGCATTCATCCATATTGAACCTGCACCTCCTATTCTGCGAGCTGATTGATAAGGCTTTAACTGTTGTATATTTTTTTTAGCAAGTTGTGTTATGTCAAACATTAATAATTATTCCTACATTTTATTTAGTCTCATTGTTACTGCATTTTTATGTGCATATAATTTTTCTGATAAAGCAAGTGTTTCAATTGTTGTTGATAATTGTAATAGTCCTTCTCGTGTTAATTCCTGTACTGTAATACTTTTTTGAAAATCCCATAAACCTAAACCTGAAATCGATTTTGATGAACCGTATGTAGGTAAAACATGGTTTGTTCCAGAAGCATAATCTCCAGCAGATTCAGGCGACCATTCCCCTAAAAATACCGATCCAGCATTAGTAATTTCTTGCAAAATTAACCTAGGGTTTAAAGTTTGAATGCTAAGATGTTCTGGTGCATACACATTGGATATGCTAATACATTCTTTTAAAGAATTAGTGATTATTATGCGGCTTTTACTTAAAGATTTGCGTATAAATTCTAATCTTTTAGAACTAAGTATCATATTTGATAAATTTTTTATAACCTTTTTTGCTAAAATTATGCTCGGAGTTAATAATATCACTTGTGAATCATATCCGTGTTCTGCTTGAGATAATAAATCTAATGCAATAAAATTAGCATTCGCGTTTTCATCTGCAATAATTAATAATTCAGAAGGTCCAGCTAACATATCAATACTAGGTCCATTAATATTTTTACTTACTTGTAATTTAGCTTCAGTTACATAAGCATTACCAGGACCAAATATTTTGTCTACTTTAGGAACAGTTTGTGTACCATAAGACATTGCAGCAATTGCTTGAGCGCCCCCTATTTCATATATTTCATTAATTCCACAATATTGAGCAGTATATAAAATTTTATTGCTAATTTTTGGTGGAGAACATAAAATTATTCTTTTACATTTTGCAATTATTGCAGGAATTACTAACATTAATACCGTTGAAATTAAAGGAGCTGACCCTCCAGGAATATATAAACCTACAGATTCAATAGGAAAAATTAATTTTTGGCAACGTACTCCTTGTTGAATTTCTATATCGATATTACTTATTTTTTGTAAATTATGAAATTTTATAATATTATTTTTTGCAATTGTTACCGCATTTTTAAAATCTTGCGATACTGTGCACTTTGATTCAATAATAGATTTTTCATTTTTTTTAATTTCTATTAAATTATAATTATCAAAAATTTTAGAATACTTAAGTAAAGCATTATCTCCAAATTTTCGAACATTAGAAATAATTTTTTTTACTTCATTTTTAACTACGATATTGCTTTTTGAAATAGGGCGTAATAAAATTTTTTTTTTATCTTGATCAGATAACAATGACCAATGAAACAAATTATTATTTAATTCCATTACATTACTCCATCATTTTTTCAATTGGTAATACTAAAATAGAACTTGCTCCTAATTTTTTTAATTTTTCCATTGTTTCCCAAAAAAGCGTTTCACTACTTACCATATGCATAGCTACTCTGTTTTTATCTCCTGCAAGTTTTAAAATAGTTGGATGCTCTGCTCCTCTTAATAATTTTTTAACTTCTTCTAATTTATTATTTGGAGCATGTAACATGATGTATTTCGATTCACGAGCTTTAATAACACCTTTAATTCTTATCATCAACTTATCAATTAAAGCATTTTTTTTACAACAAATTCCATGTGATTGAGTAATTAAACAAGCATGAGATTGATAAACATTTTCTACTTCTTTTAATCCATTAGCTTCTAGTGTTGCTCCTGTAGAAACTAAATCACAAATTGCATCAGCTAAACCAACTCTTGGAGCAACTTCTACTGATCCATTTAATACAAAAGATTTAAATTTAATTGCTTTTTTATCAAAAAAATGTTGTAAAATATAAGGATAAGAAGTAGCTATTCTCGTATTAATAAAATACTTAATTCCATGATATTTTTTATTAATTGGAATACTTAAAGATAACCGACATTTTCCAAAATCAAGGCGTTGTAGTACTTTATATGAAAAATTTTTTTTTTGAAACTTTAATTTTAAAACTTCTTCTTTTAAAACATTTTCTCCAATAATTCCAAGATCTACTATTCTATCAATAACTAATCCAGGAATATCATCATCTCTAACACACATAACATCTATTGGCATATTTTCAGAAAATGCAATTAATTTATTTTTTTCTAAATTAATTTTAATCCCACATCGGAGCAATAATTTTTTTGAGTCTTTACTTAATCTTCCAGATTTTTGTATAGCAATACGTAATCTACTATTGATCAGCATTATGTTTCCTTTAGAGAAATTTTATATATACATCTATAATTTATGATATTTTTATATATATTTTTAAAATTAAAATTTTAAAAAAAATTAAATTAATATATTTATATAAATATTTTTTGCAATTTAAAATTTAATTTAATACAGTCTATAATAATTATTTATTATTAATAATTTATAAAAAAACAAATAAGTATTATTTTAAATAAAAATAACAGAACTAATGTTTCTATGTTAAAAAATATAATGAAATAAAAAAATTTCTTTTTTATAAAAAATAAAAAATTACGTTTTAATATACAAAACATTAGACCAAACTATAATATGAATTATTTATTCTTTAACAAAAATTTCTAAAAATCAATTAGTACACTAATAGCAGCTCGACTGTTTCTAAAACTACTATCTTGATAAAATGCAATAATATCAGGATGTTGTGATAACCATATAGGAATGTGTTTTTTTAATATATTCTTTCCATGACCATGTATTATACTTGCACAAAATAATTTTTCATTTTTACAAATTAAAATTAATTTTCCTAACTCTAATAACGCTTGTTGTTTGTTAAGTCCGTGTAAATCTAAAATAATATCTGATGGATATTTTCCTGATTTTAAATCTTTTAGTTCTTTTTTATTTATTTCAGAACGAATATAACAAATTGAATTTTTTTTTAAAATTTTTGTACTAATAGATTTAGATAAAAAATAAGTATGCATACTTTCTTCAATTTTTTTTTTTAACAAACTATTCTTTTTATTTTGATATTTATTAGGAGTAGCCATATGAAAAATTGTATCTTGTACTATCTTACGCACTCCTATACAATGCTCGCGAAATAGAAATAAATCTTTTTGATAAATATGTGAAATTATTTTATTCATGATATAAAATATACCTAAATACTGTAAAAAATATTTTAATGATAAATTAAATTAATATACTTTAAACATTTTAAAAAATTTTAATAAAAAAAACGTATCTCATATATCTTATATAAGTAACTTACATACATAATATATTATTTCAATAATATTAAAATAATTAATTTATATAATAATTATAAAAAAAATTAAATACAAATTTAAAAACATTATTCCAAATAAGGAATTATAATATGAGTGGTAATACTATTGGAAAAATATTTCAAGTAACTACCTTTGGAGAATCCCATGGTACAGCTTTAGGGTGTATAATAGATGGCACTCCTCCGGGATTAGAATTATCTAATGCAGACATACAAAAAGAATTAGACAAACGTAAACCAGGAACTTCTAAATACACTACACCACGTCGAGAATCAGATATAGTAGAGATTTTATCAGGAGTCTTTGAAGGGAAAACTACAGGAACTAGTATTGGATTAATGATAAAAAATCAAGATCAAAGATCTCAAGATTATGAATCTATTAAACATAAATTTAGACCTGGTCATGCTGATTTTACTTACGCTAAAAAATATGGATTTCGAGATTACCGAGGAGGTGGAAGATCATCGGCTCGTGAAACTGTTATGCGTGTAGCAGCAGGATCAATAGCAAAAAAATATTTAAAAGAACATTTTAATATTTGTATATTAGGTTATTTAAAACAAATAGGTCCTATTAAATGCAATTTATTCGATAAAAATATAATAGAAAAAAATCCATTTTTTTGTGGTGATGAAAAACAAATATATCCAATTAAACAACTTATTAAACAATTAAAAAAAGAAGGTGATTCAATTGGAGCAAAAATAAGAATTATTATTAATAATACCCCTATTGGATTAGGAGAACCAGTATTCGATCGATTAGATGCCGACTTAGCACATGCATTAATGAGTATTAATGCAGTAAAATCAGTTGAAATAGGTGATGGTATTAAAGTTGTAGAGCAAAAAGGAAGTTTTCATCGTGATGAAATGTCTGAAAAAAAATTTTTTAGTAATCATGCTGGAGGTATTTTAGGAGGTATAAGTAATGGTAATGATATTATTATTACTATTGCTTTAAAACCGACATCTAGCATTTCTATACCAGCAAAAACTGTTGACATTTTTAATAAAAAAACAGTTATTATTACTAAAGGAAGGCATGATCCTTGTGTTGGAATAAGAGCTGTTCCAATAGCAGAATCAATGTCTGCAATTATTTTAATGGATCACTTATTAAGATATCGAGCACAATGCGGAAATTTAAAAAATTTTTAAATACAATTTTTATCCAATAAACCAGAAGTTAAAAGAAATTAATTGATGATTCAGTAAAAAGTTTCATGTAGATATTTATATATCTATAAAAACATTAAAATTTTATTTTAATTAATGTTAAATAACATTTAATATTAAAATAATTAATAATTTGTTGAAATATAATTCAGTATTATATGTAGTGTATAACATATAATAATTTTTAAAATAATAATATTTATTAAAATAATATAAGTTTTTTATTAAAAATAAAATAAAATATTTAAATTTTTATTGATTTATTTATATAAAAAATTTTTATTAATCAAAATATTTAAAAAAAAGAATATGACAATAAACAATTACTTCTGTTAGATTCTAAAAAAAAATTCATTCTATAACTGTTAATATTAAAATATATTTAATATTTTAAAGAGAAAATTAAAATGTTTAAAGGTAGTATTGTAGCTTTAATTACACCAATGAATGAAAAAGGTAATATATGTAAAAAAAGTTTAAAAAACTTAATTACATATCATATTAATAATAAAACTTCTGCCATTGTTTCTGTTGGAACGACTGGAGAATCTTCTACATTAAATCAAAAAGAACATATAGATCTAGTAATGAGAGTGGTTGATATTGCAGAAAAAAAAATTCCAATTATTGCTGGAACTGGATCTAATGCAACTACAGAAAGTATTAACTTAACTCAAAAATTTGAAGATTCAGGTGTTGCAGCATGCTTAAGTGTTACTCCATACTACAATCGACCTAATCAAGAAGGATTATACCGTCATTTTCAATCTATAGCAGAAAACACTAATTTACCGCAAATTTTATATAATGTTCCAATGCGTACAGGATGTGATTTACTCCCTGAAACAATCGCAAAATTATCTCAACACCCAAATATTATTGGAATTAAAGAAGCTACTGGAGATTTGTCTCGTGTTAATAAAATAAAAAGTTTAGTAAAAAAATATTTTTTACTAATTAGTGGCGATGATGCAACTGCTTTAGATTTTATTAAACTAGGAGGGCATGGAGTCATTTCTGTTACTGCTAATATTGCTGCAAAAAAAATGTCACAAATGTGCTCTTTAGCGTTAAAAAATGATTTCAATAACGCTGAATCAATCAATCAATTATTAATGCCTTTTCATAAACATCTTTTTATTGATTCAAATCCTATACCAGTAAAATGGGTAGCAAAAAAGTTAGGTTTAATCTTAAATGCAACATTAAGATTACCAATGACCAGTTTATCACAAACAAATAAAAAAATATTAATGAAAATTACTAATGAATTTTTGAAAAATACGAAATAAAATTTAAATTGTATTTTAATCGTTTAATCAGAATAATTATTAAAAAATTAATTAAAATCATAATTTTATTATTGAAATATAATTTCATATTTTATAAAAGTTAAAGTTATAAAAAAATTAAATATTAACTAAACTAGTAGCATACGAAGTATATATGCTTCGCGTGTTACTATAAATAATATTACTGTATAAAAAAATTTTAATATAGTAGTATTCTATGAATATATAATGAGCATTTTAATAATATAAACTAAACCATAATTTCTTCTAAGATATTCTGATAAATACGAGTTAATACTTGTAAATCAGATATTTTTACACATTCGTTAACTTGATGAATTGTTTTATTTATTAAACCTAATTCTATTACTTGAGCACCTAATTCGGGTAAAAAACGCCCATCCGAAGTACCTCCTGAAGTAGAAAGGCTAGTTTTTTTTAGTTGTATTTTAGAAATAGCATTTTTAACAGATGTTAATAGTTTACCAGGTTTAGTATAAAAACAATTACCTGCAACATTCCATTTAACAGTATAATTTAAATTATATCTTTTTAATAATTTATATATCTCTTTTTTAATATTTAATACTGTATTAATAGGTCCAAATCGTATATTAAAATTAATACATATATAACTAGGTATCATATTATTTTTATTATTATCTACTTGAATACTAGAAATTTGAAGCATTGTAGGAGGAAAAAATTGATTACCTGCATCCCATTTTTTTTGTATTAATTTTATTAAAAAAGGTAAAGATGTATGAATAGGATTGTTAGATAAATGAGGATAAGCAATATGTCCTTGTATTCCTTGAATTTTTAGTTCAACATTTAAAGAACCTCTCCTTCCATTTTTTATATAGTCACCAACATAATTACTACTAGTTGGCTCCCCTACAATACAATAATCAATTTTAACTCCTTTAGATTGTAAAATTTTTACTACTTGCGCTATACCATCAGTACCTTTATCTTCTTCATCAGAAGTAATTAAAAAACCTAACCTTCCTTTATAATTATTTTTATTTGATAAAATAAATTCTTCGACAGCTAGTATCATTGCTGCTAAAGCTCCTTTCATGTCTACAGCTCCTCTTCCATATAAGATTCCATTTTCAATATAACCTTGAAAAGGATCGTATTTCCATAAATCTAAATTACCTGAGGGAACAACATCAGTATGCCCTAAAAAAACAATAGACTTTCCGCTTCCTTTATAAGCCCAAAAATTACTAGTATTATTAATATTAATTTTTTCTACAATAAAACCTAATCGTAATAATCTCTTAATAAGAATATCCTGACAACCATAGTCTAAAGGACTAATAGAAGGAATTCTAATTAATTTTTGTGTTAACTTAACAATAGGACAATTCATAATCACCCTCATATACAATAAATTATATAAAATATTTAATAATATAAAAGGGGCTGACCCTCCCCTTTTTTTTTAAAAAAAGTAAATGATTTAATTTAATAATAATTTTTCAGATATATTTACTATATTTTCTGTTGTAAATCCAAATTTCATAAACAATTCTTCTGATGGAGCTGATTCTCCAAAAGTATTTATGCCTAAAACAAAACCATCTAATCCTACATATTTATACCAAAAATCAGAATGACTTGCTTCAATAGCCAAACGTTTTTTAACTTTTTTAGGTAAAATTAGTTCTTTATAATAAGCGTCTTGTTGATCAAAAATATTCGTACAAGGCATAGAAACAACTCTAATAGAGTAACCTTTTTTACTTAAAATTTCAGCTGCACATAATGTTATCCATAATTCTGAACCAGTACTAATTAAAATTAATTCAGGGTAAAAATTAAAATCTTTTAATACGTAACCTCCTTTATAAATATTATCAATTTGAATTGCATCCCTATTAATGTGCATTAAATTTTGACGAGATAAGACTAAAGCAGTAGGATTATTATTTTCTAAAGCTGAATGCCATGCAATTGCTGTTTCTAATTGATCACTCGGTCGCCATACATTCAAATTCGGTGTTGAACGCAAATTCCCAATTTGTTCAATAGGTTGATGAGTTGGACCATCTTCGCCTAAACCTATCGAATCATGAGTATAAATAAAAATATGTTTAAGATGCATCATTGCTGCCATTCTGACTGCATTTTTTGCATATTCTACAAACATTAAAAATGTAGCTGTATAAGGAATAAACCCTCCATAGTTAGCTATTCCATTAGCAATTGCTGTCATACCAAACTCTCGTACACCATAATGAATGTAATTACCACATGAAACATTTTTAATTGATTGTGATTTACTCCATAATGTTAAATTACTCGGCGCTAAATCCGCTGATCCACCTAATAACTCCGGAAGCAATAAACCCCATTCTTCTAAAATATTTTGAGATGCTTGACGTGTAGAAATATTATTACTATGTTTGCACATTTTTTGAATAGATAGTCTACTTGTTTTTTTCCACTCTTTTGATAAAATTTTATTAGTTCTTCTTAAATACTCTTTTGCTAAATCAGGATATTTATTTTTATATTCATTAAAAAGTTTATTCCAATTGTGTTCTAAATCATTCCCTTGTTTTTTAAAATCCCATTTCGAATATATCTCATCTGGTATAATAAAAGGATCATAATTCCAATTTAAAAATTTTCGAGACAAAAATACTTCTTCAGATCCTAAAGGAGCCCCATGACAACTTGCTTTTCCATTTTTATTAGGGGAACCAAGACCAATAATTGTATTACAAATAATTAATGATGGTTTATCTTTAGTTAATTTAGCTATTTTAATAGATTCATAAATATCTTTAAAATTATGACCATCAACATTTTCTATTACATTCCAATTATAAGACTTAAATCTTTTTGCTGTATCTTCAGTAAACCAACCTCGTGTATCGCCATCAATAGAAATGTTATTACAGTCATAAATAACAATTAATTTATTTAATTTTAATGTACCTGCTAAAGAAGCAACTTCATGAGAAATACCTTCCATTAAACATCCATCACCAACAAAAACCCAAGTATAATTATCAACAATAGGATAATGAGTCCTATTAAAAGTAGCCCCTAAAGTGCGTTCTGCAATTGCCATACCAACCGCATTAGCTAAACCTTGACCTAAAGGACCTGTTGTTACTTCTACTCCAGCAATATGACCAAATTCTGGATGTCCTGGAGTTTTAGATCCTAATTGTCTAAACTTTTTTAATTCTTCTATAGAAGCATCTTTATATCCTGAAAGATGCAATAAACTATACAATAACATTGAAGCATGACCGTTAGATAAAACAAATCTATCGCGATTTTTCCATTCTGGGTTATTAGGATTGTGTTTTAAAAATTTTCTCCATAAAACATCGGCTATATCAGCCATACCCATTGGAGCTCCAGGATGTCCCGAGTTAGCATATTCAATTGCATCTATACTTAAAATACGTAATGCATTAGCTGTTTTTTTTAGATTTCTTCTCATAACAATATATTTTTCCTGTTTATATAAAAATTTTATTATTATTTAAAATTATGTAAATTTTAATATTTAAATATGTTTTTCTAATATTTTTTCTAAATTTTTTTGATCTAATATAAACTGACGAATACCTTCCGATAATTTTTCTACCGCCATTGCATCTTGATTATGTTCTAATAAAAAATCAGATTCAGATAATTTATTAATGCAACTGTTTTTATTTAAAATATGTTTATTATTAATAGAGGACACGATATTTTCTGAACGTGATTGTAATATTTTTAAAATGTTAGGAGAAATAGTTAAATAATCGCAACCAGATAAAGCTAATACTTGATCAGCAGTACGAAAACTAGCAGCCATAACTATAGTTTTATAATTATTAGTTTTGTAATAATCAAAAATTTTTTTAACAGATAATACACCGGGATCTGTATCTATAGAATAAAAAGATAACAAATTTTTACTTTTATACCAATCCAAAATTCTTCCTACAAAAGGTGATATTAAAAAAACTCCTGCTTCAGCGCACGCTTTTGCTTGAGCAAATGAAAATAATAAAGTAAGATTACAATTAATATTTTCTTTTTTTAATGCACGTGCCGCATTAATACATTGCCAAGTTGCGGCTAATTTAATCAAAATCCTAGATCGATCTACTCCTTCTTCTTCATATAAATTAATTAATTCTTTAGATTCATTAAAAGAAGATTCATAATTAAATGAAAAAGAAGCGTTTATTTCAGTAGAAATCCTTCCAGGTATATATTTTAAAATTTCCATTCCAATTAAAACTGATAGTTTTTTTGACGCATTGTTTAATTGTAATAATCTATTACCTCCTACTTTTTTTGCATATAAAATTGATTTTTCTAACAAATTATTGTAGAATCCAGATTCTACAGCTTTTAAAATTAAAGAGGGATTTGTTGTAGCATCTTGAGGTTTATATTTTTTTATAAACTTAATATCTCCTGTATCTGCTACTACTATACTATTTTTTTTTAAATATTCTAACTGATTCATTCATGATTCCTTTATAGTTAATAAATACAATTTTCTTACAAATAATTTTTATAAAATTTAAACAATGTTTAAAATTATTCAAGTTATATATTAATGTAATATATCCTATACAACACTTTTATTTTAAAAAAAAATATTTTTTTTATTATAAAAATATTTTTATTAATAAATAATATAAATTATATTTATAAATTTTATAAAAAATTATACTTGCTTATAACAAATACTACATTAGATCCTCCAAAACCAAAATTATTAGACATAATAACATTGATTTTTTTATTAATAGTTTTAGTTGCAATATTTAATTCTATTAAATCTGGATCTATATTTTCTATATTAATATTAGGCGCTATAAAATTATATTTAATCATTAATAAACAATAAATTATTTCATGCACACCAGAAGCTCCTAAAGCATGACCAGTAATAGATTTAGTTGAAGAAGATAATGGAGGTAAAAGATATTTTTTTTTATTTTTGAATAAATTCAAAACAGCTAAACCTTCTTTTTTATCCCCTATCTTTGTTGAAGTTCCATGCATATTTATATAATCAATAGAGGTAGTAATATTTTTTAATGCATTTTTCATACATCTTAATGCTCCATTATCAGAAGGTATTAACATGTTAAAACCATCTGAAACAGATGCATATGATTTGATTTCTCCATAAATATATGCTGATCTATTAATAGCATGTTGTAACTCTTCTAATACAACAACACCTCCCCCCCCTGAAATTACAAAACCATCTCTATTCTTATCATAGGGACGCGAAGCTATGACAGGGTTATTGTTATATTTAGTTGATAATGCTTTCATTGAATCAAATTCTAAAGCTAATTGACAACTTAACTCCTCAGCTCCTCCAGAAAAAATAACTGTTTGCTGCCCATTCCTAATTAATTCAAAAGCATGACCAATACAATGCGAAGATGTTGTACACGCAGAGCTAATAGAATAACTAAATCCCTGAATATTAAAAATAGTAGATAGCACTGCAGATAAATTCGAAGGCATAGTTGTAATAATAGAATGAGGATTCATTCTAATATTACCTTTTTTATCTTGTTTTATACTTTGAATATTAGAATAAGAACATTGAGATGGATGAGTTCCCGAACCAATAATTAATCCAATTTTAGGATTATAACGGTATATTTTAGACGATAATTTTGATGAAATAATAGCTTGCTGCATTGATAAGTACGCATATATAGTTGCAGAATTCATGTATTTTAGCATTCGAAATGGTATATTTTCTTTTATTTTATTGATATTAATATTCCCAAATACATGACTCTTTATTCCCATTTCTTTCATTTCATTGGATATAGTTATCCCTGATTTTCCATTTTTTAATGAAAACATTATATCTTTTTCAGAATTACCTATACTAGAAACAGCTCCAAAACCTGTTATTACTACTCTATTCACATGCAATACCTAAAATTTATTTATTGTAAATAAAAATATTTTTATTAAATTTTATTGTTTTAAAGCATTATTATATAATTTATATATAAAAACATAACTACTTTAATATTAAAAAATAAATAAAAATATAAAAATCAATTTAATTGATATCAATACTTTTTTTAATATGTTAAGAAATTTAATAAAAAACAAGATGGTAAAATGAACTTATCACATAAAACAGGAAAATTATATATTGTTCCAACTCCTATTGGGAATCTGAATGATATAACAAAAAGAGCCTTAGAAATCTTAAAAAAAGTTGACTTAATTATAGCAGAAGACACTCGACATACTAAAATATTACTACGTAATTATAATATACATAATAATTTGACATGTTTGCATAAATATAATGAAAATAAAAAAACTAAAAATATTATCAAATATATTCAAACAAAAAAACATGTTGCATTAGTGTCTAATGCAGGTACACCTATTATTAATGATCCAGGTTTTTATTTATTAAAGCAATGTATATTATTTAAAAATATTGAAATAATACCTATCCCAGGAGCTTGTGCTATTATAACTGCATTAATCGCATCAGGATTACCAACAAATCGATTTTGTTATGAAGGATTTTTACCATCCAATAAGAGCGCTCGGAAAAAAATATTAGAATTGTTAAAAAACGAAACTAGAACCATGATATTTTTTGAATCACCAAACAGATTAACATCTACCTTAATAGATATTAAAAATATTTTTGGAGAAAATAGAAATATTGTCATTGCAAAAGAATTAACTAAGATATGGGAACTTATTCAAAGATTACCTGTATTACAAATGTTAAAATGGATTAGTAATAATAATAATATATTAAAAGGTGAATTTATTATTTTAATACAAGGGTGTGAAAAACCAAATAAACAAGATATTAAAAACAAAATTTTTAATACATTTAATATTTTAAAAAAAGTGCTTAATGAAAAAGAAGCTGCACTGTATACAACAAAAATTCATGCTGTAAAAAAAAATTATTTATATGAATTTTTATTTAAAAAAAATATGAATAATTTAATTTGAATGATATTATATAGTTAAAATATGAAGTTGACTGAAACAGTCGCTACTAATAATTTAAAAAATTATTATTTTAATAATGAAATAAATTTCAGTAGAGGAAAGTCCGGGCTCCTTTGAGCTAAAGTGCCAGGTAACACCTGGGAGATGTGAATCTACGACTAGTGCCACAGAAAAATACCGCCTTATTGCTATTATTTTTATATGATTAATAATCATCTCTTCGAATTATTAATAATTTTATAACTAAAAATAAAATCTTAAGGTAAGGGTGAAAAGGAGTGGTAAAAGCACCCCGCATTATTGGCAACAATTAATGGCAAGGTAAACTCCACTTGGGAGCAAGGCCAAATAAGAATTTTATAGTTCAAGCTCTAACTAAATAAATTCGGGTAGGCTGCTTGAATTAGTAAGTGATTACTAATCTAGATGAATGACTGTTAAATACAGAACCCGGCTTATTAGTCAACTTCATTTTTTATATAATTTATTAATAAAACATTCAAATAAATAACTATATTCCTGAAATGTGAACTTGTTCAAATAAAATCGAACCTGTTTGTATTTTATTTTTTATATTTATGTCATTGCTAATATTAATTATGTTTAAAAACATATCTTTTAAATTACCAGATATAGTTATCTCGCTAACAGCATGCTGTATTTCTCCATTTTGTATAAAAAAACCTGAAGCTCCATAAGAAAAATCACCTGTAACTATATTCACACCGCTACCCATTAATTCAGTAATAAATAATCCAGTACTCATAGAATTCATTAAACGTTGAAAATTTAAATTTGTATCTTGTACCTTGATAATCCAATTAGAAATACCACCACAATGCCCTGTAGTTATTAAATTTAATCTATTCGCAGAATAATGATCCAATAACCAAGTATTTAAATATCCATTTTTTACTATTATCTGATATTTTGAACTTACCCCTTCTAAATCAAAAGGATGTGAACCAATTCCTTTTTTTAAATATGGGTCCTCAATAATATTTAACCATAACGGGAAAACTTGTTTTTGCATCATAGAAAGTAAAAAAGTAGTACTACTATACACATTTTTTCCATAAATAGCTTTGGCAAATTCATTCAAAACCATAGAAGATAAATCTGCAGTTAAAATTATAGGTAATTTAGTACTATGTAATTTTATAGGTGATAACTTTAATAAAGCTCGTTGTGCACTTTTAATACCTATTTTTTGAGGATTTTCTAAATCATTTATATCTTTTGATAACGAATAATAACAATCTCTTTGCATTCCATTTTTATCTTTTGCAATAATTTCAGAAAAAATAGACGAAGAAGTAAAACTATAATCTTTTATTATTCCTGCACTGCTTCCAAATACAATAGTATTAACACTACTAGAAAAACTTGATCCTTCGCTGTTTGTAATTTTTTTATTATAACTTAAAGCAGATTGCTCTGATTGCAACGCTAAATTAATTCCATAATCAGCATCTAAAGAATAATTAAAAAATGTTTTTAATTTTTTCGGAAAGTAACTAACGAGATCATAATTAGGAATATTAGCATATTTATCATATGTAGAATATGATGCTATATTTATAGCTTTTAATAATAATTTATTTATAGAATCCATACTTAAATCAGAAGACGTAACACTTCCCTTTTTATTTTTAATATAAACTGTAATAAAAATATTAATATCTTTATGAAATTCAATGTTTTCAATATTCAAATTTCTGACAGAAACATACATGCCTTGTTTTTTTTGAACATGCGCTTCAATATGATCAAATTGATTTCTTTTGTAATCTAAAATATACTTGATAGTATCAACAATATTTTTTTCTGTCGGTTTCTCATAAATAATTTTATGCATGTACATTCCTTCGAATTATTTTTTTAATAAAATTAATATTTTTAATATTATTAAAAATTTAATGTATATTAATTTATTTACTAATATTATAAAATATACTGTAATTATATAAACAAATTTATTATACATAATATTACATAAAAAAAAAAATAAGTTTTAATTATTGTTATATTTATATACATTTTTATATTATTTAGGAATAATAATGAACGCAAATAAAAGTTATTTAGTAACTGTTGAAATTCCTTATAAATCAAATCCAGTAAAGTACGAAATAGACAAAAAAACTGGTTTATTATTTGTAGATAGGATTATGCCTACTACTATGTTTTATCCAACAAATTATGGATATATAAATAATACTTTATCGTCAGATAAAGACGCATTAGATGCTTTAATAATTACTCCTTATCCTCTTTTTTATAATTGTATTATTCAATGTATGCCAATCGGGGTATTAAAAATGTCTGATGAAAAAGGAGAAGACTGTAAAATTTTAATGAAACCTCATGATAATATATCTGAAGAATACTGTAACATACAAGAGATTACAGACGTTTCTCAATATTTAAAAGATCAAATAGTATTTTTTTTCGAAAACTATAAAAAATTAGATAAAAAAAAATGGGTTAAAATTATTGGATGGGAAAATAAAAAATCTGCAATAAAAGAGATAACACTTTCTTGTGAGAGATATAAAAAATATAAATCAAATTAATAATTTATTTATATAAATAAAATATTCATAATATTTACATGTTCTTATTTAATTTTATTTATATAGAAATATATTTTTAACTATAAAAATCTTATCCTTATTATTTAATAAATAATATTATTTATTGTATCACTAAGACTTTAAATATTATTAATATTTAGAAAAAAAAATAATTTTTTATCTAATAAATATATAATTTTATCAAACATTACAAGGTTATTAATATGTCTCATATTTGTCAAATTACTAACAGAAAAGCTTTGTTTGGACATAGTAGATCACATGCAATGAATGCTCATAAAAAAAAATTTTTGCTAAATCTTCATGAACATAAGTTTTGGATCAAAGAGAAAAAAAAATTTGTTAAATTAAAAATTAGCGCAAAAGGAATGCGTTTTATTGATAAAAAAGGAATTGATTATGTTTTAAAAAAAATAAATTTCTTTAACAAAAATCAAAAAAAAAAAAAAAATAAATAGGTAATAATAATGGCAAAAGGCGCAAGAGAAAAAATAAAAATGGTATCTACTAAAAGTAAACATTTTTATACTACTACTAAAAACAAAAGAAATACACCAGAAAAAATAAAATTAAAAAAATATGATCCTATAGTAAGGAAGCACTGTATATATAACGAAGTAAAATTAAAATAGTAATTAAAAAAACTAAAGACTTAAAAAAATAAAAACAATTTTAATATTTTATATATTTTGTTTTTATTTTTTTTATTCAATTACATGAAGATAATATTTTATGTTAGAAAAAAATTTAAAATATTTAACAAAAAAATTAATAAATTCTAATGCACCATTATGTATTAAATATAATCCAATTATTAAGGACATTGGAATAAAAATAGAAAAAGAAGAAAACTGAGGAGCTGTTTTATTTAAAAAAGCTAATACGAAAATTAATGTTAGAGTTAAGATAATAATAGGTTGAGATAAGGCTATACTTTGCATTAATACAAAATAAAATAAATATATTATTTTTATATAAAAAATTTTATGAACTAATGTAAAATTAATAGGAATACTATAAAAACTCTGCATAATTATATTAATCATCCACAAATGACCGTTTAGTAATAAAAAAATATACATCATTAAATTATAAAAAAAACGAGACATAAGAGAAAGATTTAATCGCGCGTTAAAATCAAAAAAATTAGCAAATGATAAACCAATTTGAGCACTAATAATTTCTCCAGCAATAAAAGCAATCGAAAATATTAATTTAATCACAAATCCTAATAAAAATCCTACTAATATTTGCTTTAAACATAAAAATATTATCAATAAAAAATTTAATTGTAATAAATCATCATATGGAATAAAAAAAAGCGCAATAAAACTTAAACATAACGCTAAATAAACATTAATTTTTTTATTTACATATTGATCTCCAAATAAAGGAATTGTAAATAAAAAAGTAATGATTCGAACAAATAACAATAGAAAAAATATTATATTTGTTTGTAATTGTAATGTATAATTATATTCATGCATAATATTATATAAACATGTACAATGAATTAGATAATAAATTAATTGTAAAATCTTTTAAATAATGCAACATCCATGGACCGCAAAACGATAATACAAAAAATACAGCAATTATTTTAGGCAAAAAAGATAAGCTTTGTTCATTAATTTGAGTAACTGATTGAATAAAACTAACTATTAAACCAGTTATTAAAGAAGCTAAAAGTAAAGGAGTTGATATTATTAAAATAATACGAGTTATTTGATTAAAAAAAAGAGAAGATTCTATTAACATAAGATCTATATTATACCTATTTGTTAGTATTAATCACATTAATATTTTATTTAAAAGATAAATATTTTAAAGAAATTAAATATTTTATTTAATAAAAAAAACTATGAAATAAAGATACAATTAGTAATTGCCAACTATTGGATACTAAAAATAAAAATAATTTAAAAGGTAAAGAGATACTGGATGGAGGTATCATCATCATCCCTAACGACATTAATACACTAGCAACAATTAAATCAACGATTAAAAATGGAATAAGTACTGTAAAACCAATCTGAAAACCCTTTTTTATTTCATTTATAATAAATGCTGGTAATACAAACTTCATTGAAATATTTTTATAATTTTTTATTGGTGTTTTATATTTACGATCTAATTTAACAAAAACATTAATATCAGATAAAGTTAACTGTTTTAACATAAAATCTTTAAAAGGATGCGTAAAATTTGTTAATGCCTGAACAATATTAATTTTTTCATGAGAATAAGGAATATATGATAATTTATATGCCTTATCAATAACAGGATTCATAATAAAAAAGGTAAGAATTAAAGCTAAACCTATTAAAACTTGATTAGGGGGAGCATAAGGCGTTCCTATTGCATTACGTAATAAACTAAATACGATAATAATACGTGTAAAACTCGTCATCATTAACACAACTGCAGATATAAAACTCAAAGAAGTTATAAATATTAATAATTCTAAAGGTGAACTTATCGATTTATTTTCCTCTATTAACTTAACAATCGGATTAAAAATATCGATATTCGATGCAGCATGACTAATAAAAGGAAAAAAAATAACAACAGTTAATATTACTGGAATATACCTATATTTCATTATAATACCTTGCGTAAAATTAAAAATTAACTCAATTTATAATAAAAATAACTCTATGTATTTAAAGATATTGCATTATTTCACATAAAATTTATTTAATATTTTATAAAAATTGAAATTAAAATAAAAATTTATTTAATATTTTCAATATTTATATAAAATATCATCATATATACATATAAATTACAATACATAATATTCTGTTTAAAATATAACAATTAAAAATTATTTATAGGATTAATAATATTAGTAATACGTATTCCATATTGATTTTCTACAACTACTATTTCCCCTTGAGCAATAATATAATTATTTACCAAAATATTTAAAGGCTTACCAATTTCTTTATCTAATGTTAATAGTGATTCATGTTTTAATTTTAATATATCTTTTATTTTCATTTGTAACGATCCAAGTTCTATAGTAATTTTCATTGGAACATTTTGAATAGATATATTGCTATTTAAAACATTATTATTCTTATCAATATTATTAACGTTTTGTTGTTCATTCCATTTTTTACTTATTTTTTCAAAATCTTTACTTAATTCTTCTTGATTTTCTGGTAAATCAGTTTGGTTTTCTATCAATTTATTATTTTCTTTATTTTGATCAAATTCTTGATTAGTGTCCATTTTTATTTTTCTCATAAAATATTAATAAATTTTTTTTATACAACAAGAATAAAATTTTTTTAAAGTATAAATTTTCCCTGAAGCTATCAATATATTTCCTGCAAACAAAAACATTGTATTGAGATTTGATATAGGTATTACATCCCCTATTTTTAAATTACATAAATCTGATAACATACACGTTACTGTATATATTCTTCCCGAAATAATTATTTTAATATCTTTAAAATCATCTATAATAAAACTATTTTTTTTCTCTAAGCAATTTGTATTCAGTAATTTTTTATTATGTAGTTGTAATGAAGGACACAAATTTTTAATACAAGTAAAAGGAATTAAGATAAAAAAACTACTACATATACAATTCATTTTTATATTATATTTTAATCGAATATAATCACTCTTTTGTATAAAATAAGAAAAATTATTGAAATTATAATTAAATTTCAAAATAAATTTATTTAATTTTAAATATAATTTATCTGATAAATAAGAAATATATTTTTTAGTAATTAAAGAAATAATTTTTTTAGTAAAATACTTATATGTATGAGAATCAAAAAAATTTTTTTCTAATTGATTCATATTTACATTATTTATACATAATAAATAAGAAATCATTGATTGAATAAAAACTATAGGAAACATTACTATTAAATAACTATTACAAGATTGAATTTCAGTATATGTAAAATGTAATGGAAATATATTTTCTTCATAAAAAAACATTTTTTTATTATAATAAAAATTATCAATATACATATCACACAACGATAGTTTTATTTCAGAACAAAATGTTTTACTAATTGTTTTTTCAATAATATTTGCAAAACATTTACTGTCTTTGTACAGCATTTTTAATATTTTTTGTACATGCAAAATATTAATATTAGGGTCATACAAAAAAATATTTTTTTTATTTTTATTTTTTTTATTACATAGAAAAAATATTTTTTTTTGTTTAATAATTTTTTGTAAACTAAAAAGTGGCGTATTAATACTTTTTGACATTAAAATACCCCAATATTTATTAAAAACATTTTATAAAATTTTTATATAAATAATTATAAATAACTTAAAATAAATTATTTTTATTTATTTTTATCAAAAAAAATTTTTTTTATAATTAATCCTTTTTTTAAAAAAAATTTTTTTAAAATAGGAACAGATTTGCTTAATAATTTCATTATTGAAAAACATTTAGAAAAAAAACTAAATTCTAATTTTTGATTACTTATTCGAAACAAAAAATATAATTTTTTTATATTATTTAATGTTAAAGTGCATTGAATTATTTTATTATTATTATTTAATATATTTTTTATATTATTTGATATATATAGTAATCTATCGCCTAAAAATAAAGATAATTTTTTTAAAAAAATATTTTCTTTATATAGTTTATCTTTTTTTTTATGTTCTGAATTATTTGATAAAAAATTAAAATTTTGATTAGAATTATTTTTCTCATTCAAAATAATTCTTTTGAAAGAATTATGTATAATTCTATTGTCTGTTTTAGAATAAAAAATATTTTTTTCTATTTCGTTTAACAATTTTGTTTGTTTTTTTGGCATATAATAATATACATTTTTTTTATTTAAGTTATTTGAACTTACTAAATCATTCCTTTTTTGGTGATTTAAATAAACCATTTTTTTCTTAAATTGTATTAAATTTTTTTTATTGCAAAAGTATTGTTTTTTAATTAAAGTTTTTTTTTTATAAATATTTATTTTTTTTTTTTTATATTATTATAATTTGTTGTTATATTTTGCTTTACAACAAATTTACTTGTATTGTTTGTTGCTGTACTAATTATTTTTTTGTTTTCTATTTTTTTTAATATTTCTTTACTTTTAATATTAGCATTTTCAACATTGTTTTTTTTCTTTTTATTCATATAATGAATAAAATTTTTTTTTGAACTATATAACATTTGATTAGATTTTAATATATCTAAAATCGATTTATTAAAATCTAACTTATTTTTCAATAAATTGTATTGATTATTTGTTTGAGTATTTATATCAATTACTTTATTATTTTTTGATGAATTATTAGATATTTTCATAATATATTTTACATTATTAAATTATTTTTAATCTTATATAAAAAAGAATACAAATTTAATTTAAAAAAAATAACATATTAATTTTTTTTATCTTTAAATTGAAAAATTTGTATCATTTCATCTAAATTTTCTTGCTCTTGCACTTCTTTTCGTATTAAATTTATTTTTTTTATTTTATTTAATAATAAATTCCAAGTCATTTTATTTATTTTATGTTCTAGACACTTTTTTATATAAAAATTTATTTTTTTTACATATTCAATTTCTTTTTTTTTATATATAAAAATATTGTTTTCTAGCATTGATATAAAATCATTGTAGCTATGCAACTGATATGCATTTAAACCCATTTTTTTTTTTATAAATAGAATATTATTATACTCATTTTGGTATTTTATTAAACTTTTTAAATAATTATGATTCTTTTTATTTCGTATTAAATATTTATTTAATTGATTGATAATAATTAAAAATTTTTTATCATCTATTAAATTAAGTAGAACTAAATGTTGTTTTTTTATAAAATTGTATCCTTATAATAATATCTAATTAACAATAGAAATAAAACTATACTATTATTTTTAATAAACTTTGACAAGAATATTCATATGAAAAATGTTCAAACATTGTTTGTTGCAAAAATTTTGATAACAATGGCCATAATTTTATAGCTTGATCTAAAATCTTATCATTACCTTGCATATAAGCGCCAATATTAATTAAATCTTTATTTCTATGATATGAAGATATTAACTGTTTGATATAACATACTTTATTAAAGTAATCTTTGTCCACTAACATTGACATAGTTCTACTAATAGATTTTTCAATATCTATTGCTGGATAATGACCAGATTCTGCATAATTACGTGATAGTATAATATGTCCATCTAAAATAGATCTAGCTGTATCTGCTACAGGATCCGTTATACCATCTTCTTCAGTTAATATTGTATAAAAAGCACTAATACTACCTTTTTTTTCTTTTCTTCCAGTACCACATCTTTCTATAAAAAATAAAATTTTAGATAAAACAGAAGGTGGATAACCTTTAGAAGAAGGTATTTCTCCTAAAGATAAAGCTATTTCACGATGCGCCATAGCAAATCTAGTTAAAGAATCTATAATCAATAGTACATCTTTCCCATTATCTCTAAAATATTCTGCTGTTCGTATAGCATATAAAGCAGCTTGTATTCTTAATATAGAAGAAGTACTTGCTGGAGCAACAATGACAATAACTCGATGAATTCCAATACTATTTAATATATCATAAACAAATTCTTGAACTTCTCTACTTCGTTCACCAATTAAACCAACTATAATTATATCCGAATTAGTAAATTTAGACATCATACCTAATAAAACGCTTTTTCCAACACCAGATCCAGCAAACAATCCCATTCTTTGCCCTTTTCCAATAGTCAATAATGCATTAATTGCTCGAATACCTGTATCTAAAATACTATTAATTGGAGATCTTTTCAAAGGATTAATAATATTAAATTGATTAATATCTACTAAACATTCTGTTGTAGGTTTATTTTTTCCATCTAATGGATTTCCAAAACAATCAATTATTCTTCCTAATAAATTAAACCCTACTGGTAAAAATTTTCCCGAAAGATGGTAAACATTAGTTGTACATTTAGGATAAACACGTGCTCCATAAAATAATCCAGAAGATTCTTTGAGCAATGTTGCAAACATCTTATTTTTTTTAAAACCTACTATCTCTGCACTAACGTAGATTACTTCTTTATAACAATTTTTTACTTCTACCATACATTGCGTTCCAATAGGAAAAAAAATACCCTGTATTTCTAGAATAGACCCAACATAACTAGTTAAATAACCATACCGCACTAAATTAGAAAAATTTTTAATTTTTTTTTCAAAAATACGCGTTTTTTTTAACCAATTATTTAATCTTGAATTCATTTATTGTTCCTCAGATTTAGCAATCCGATATAATTCCTTCCATAATCCAGTTAATGTTTCATCATAACTTCCTAAATTTGTAATTATTTTACATCCTTCATTAGGAATACTATTATTGTATGCAATATTCCAATTGTATAATTTTATTAAATTTTTAAATCTTTTTTCAATTATATGTTTATTTTCTGGATGAAATAAAATTGTTTTATTTAAAGCAGTCGTAAAATCACGATAAATAATTTTTTTTATTTTATTAAATAAAAATTCTCGGTTATCAATTGATGAAATCCCAATAATATCTCGTAATACAACTAAAGATAAATTTAATAAATGATCAGAAAAAACTGAATCTAAATCATTTAAAGCTTGTTGAAATTCAAAAAAAATTTTATCTATCTTTTTATATATTTTTTTTTCTAATTGAGATGATTGTGCTATACCTTTTTCAAATCCTTGTGCAAAACCTATACTTTTTCCTTTTTTTAAACCTAATTGAAACTGATCAACATTCTGATTATTTTTTTTTTTATTAAAAAAACTATCATTTTTACTATTATAATCGATTTTACTAATATATTTTTTTGAAAAAATATTTTTTAATGTATTAACTTTATCTTCGTGATAAAAATCAATATTCTTTTTTTGATAAATTTCTGTGGGATTCCATTTTTTCCATTTTTTATTAACCTTATCAATCATTATTTATTTCTCCAAATTAATAAATTTTAATGTCATTAGATATGAAGATGTTTTGTATTTGTTTTAAAATCTTATTTTTACTTTGATTAATAAGTGCATGAGTATAAAAAATTTTTTTGTTTTTTTCATGATTAAATTCTAACAATTGTTTTTTAGACATATATTTAATTATTTTTTCTTTTAGTTCTCTACTTTGATCATATAAAGATATATACAAAGTTTTTATTGTTATATTTTTTATTATTTGAATAATAAATTTTTCTTCTAAACTAAATAAATTATCAAAACTCAATAAAAAAGGTGCTAATTTTTTAGCTATATCTATTTTTTTTTCTTTTATTTTAATTAATATTTTTTTCTTATCATTGTTATCCAACAACTCTGTAATTTTTAAAATGTTTTGTATCTTGTTTTGATCACTTATTATAAAATAATAGCGATTTATTAAGTATTGAATAATTTCGTTGTATTTTTTATACTTATCTTGTGTTATTGTTTCTGTATATTCAAAAATTTGAATTATTAAATCTGATTTTTTTTCTAAAGAAAATAAATTCACCAACTCTGATGCTACATTACGATCTAAATGTATTAAAATAATAAAAATAACCTGTAAAGGTTCTTTTTTAATTAAATTAAATAAATCTTCTAGTTTAATCGTATGAAATATTTTTATATTTTCTTCAAATTTTTTTTTATAATCTATTTCCGTAACAGTATTGATTATTTTATTAGTATCATTACTGTGAATATTAGATACATGTAATTCTTGATTCTTCTTTTTATTAATAAACAAATTTATTTCATTTAATAATTCTTTTTCATGAGAAAAAATATCTTTTAACTTAGAATAGTTTATATCTTTCATATTTAAACTATATTGTACTATTTCTTTTTTCTCTTCTGTTGTTAAATTCTGTACGACTTCAATACTTTGCTCAATATTCATTGATAAAAGTAAATACACGCTTTTTTCAAAACCATTAAGATTCATTTTTTTTATTTATCCATTTACGAATCATATTTGTCATAGCATTTGAATCATTATTTTTTGATGAAACAATATTTGTTACATTTAAATAATTATCTCTTATGCTATTTGATTGTTTATTAACTTTATCTTTTTTTACGTTATTGATAGGTTCTTTAATACTTGCGTTAATACTATCATTTACTAATTTTGAATTTGAAAAAAATAATAATTTTATAATTAATAAACCAATTATTATTAATGATAAATATACCATTAATGTAAAAAATGTATATAGACTATGATGATGATTAGTATTATGTACGATACTATTTTTAATAGTAGTAGAAGAAAGCACAAAAGGAACATATTGAATACTAATTGAATCACTTCTTTTTTTAGAAAAACCTATAGCTTGCTGAACTAACATTTTTATTTTATCTGAACTAATGTAATGTTTACTGTTTTTGTCGTCTTTATTAAAAAAATTAGAATTAATCATAACAATAACAGAAATTTTTTTTATATTATTTTGATTGATATTTGCATACGATAAACTATTATTAAAATTGTTTTTTTTCATCATATTATTAATAGTAATGTTATCTTTTTTATGAGAAACATTGAATACATTAAATTCATTATTTTTATTAATATTATTATTGTGAAATAAACTATTTTGATATGTTATATGATGATTATTTTTTTTATCGATAGGTAAATTTAACGAAGAAATTTGATTTACAACACTATTACCTTGAAATAAATCTAAAATATTTTGAGGTTGTTGTTTTTTATTTTTAGCGTTACTAACTAATTCTACAGGGACTGATGTATTTTTTTTATTAATATTAAAGTAATTATTTTTTATATTATTTTTAATATTAGAAACAGTATCCGCTATTACTACTACTTTAAAATTTTTTTTACCAAATAAAGGATCTAAAATATTTTCTATTTTTTGTTTTACTTCACTCTCTATTTTTTTTGAATATCTTAAGTACATATTTTCATTATTATAAATATCGTCATGTACTTCACTAAGAGTAATTCCATCATTATCTACAACATAGACATTATTTGGCTGTAAATCTAAAACACTACTAGATACAATATATTGAATTGATCTTACTTGTTCCGGTGACATCACGGCATCTTGTTCTAGTTCTAAACATACTACAGCTGAACTTTTTGCTTTATCTTCTAAAAAAAAAAAGTATTATCAGGAATACTTAAATGTATTTTAACCCTTTTAATATGATTTAAAGATTGAATAGTTTTTTTTAATTCACCCGCTAATGCTCTCTGATAATTAATATATTCATGAAAAGAACTTAATCCAAACTTTTCATTATCTAACAATTCAAAGCCTTTTGTTTCGTCTATATCTTGATTTAACGAATAAGTAAAAGCTATAGCTTTTATTAATTGATGATTAGGAACAAACAAATCTTTTTGTTGAGCGTTAAATTGATATGGAATAGATTGTTCATCTAAAATCGAAACAATATCATTTATTTTTGAATAAAAAACATTTTTATATAATAATCGATAGTCATGTTTGAAAATCCAAATAAAAAATAGCAACAATATTGATAAAAAAAAAGCAAGTGTCGTAATAAATAATTGTGATTGATTTTTAAATAAAAAATTAATTTTTTCAAAAATCTTTTGATTTATACTATTTAAATCATATATATTTTTTATATTCATAAAAAACATCCTAATAATAGAACATAGATCAATAATTAAAAATATTTATTGATATTAAAATATTAATTTATTTTAAAAAATTTTTGTATCATACTAGTAAAATAACTAGATAGTTATAAAAATAAAAAATTTTATAATGTACATTAAGCACTTATTCATAACAATTTTATTTTGCAAAATATTTAAACTGTTCAACTAACTATAAGTATCCTAAATAATTAATCATTAATTGAATAATCAACATGGAGATATTGGATATGATACAAAAATTTTCAAACAATCATATTTATAATCATAGTAATAATACTATAAATATTAAAAATAATTTAAATAAATTTACACAAAATTCAAAAAAAAAAATTCATGAATACTCAAATAATTTTATTGATTTTCAAAAAAAATTGGATTTTATTAAAAAAGAATCTTTAGATCAACAAAATATAAAAAAAATAAATAATAAGGTAAATAATAAAAAAACTATAAATAAAATTAAAAAATTAGAAAAAAAAAATACAGCAATTTTACAACATGAATTGTATTTAAGTCATCTTTTTATAGAATTAGAAAAAACATCTTTATCTCTTAGCATCATTAATACTATTAAACAAAAAGTATTAGATGCATATCAAGAAATATTTCGTACTTCAGTTTAAAATAAAATAAAAATAGTATTATTACAACAAAATTAAATGTTTTAGTAATAATCATACAATGTTATACAAAAAAAATAAGTAACGTATAATTTTAAATAAATAATTAAATAACTAAAAATGATTTTGTTGTTTATATATAAATATATTATTACAATTATTTGTAATAATATATTATTTATTTATAAATCAAAAACAATATTACAATATATAATAATCAAATCATGTTAAAAAATAAGAATAAAATTTTTAATTAATAAAAACTATTTTTTATTTAATAAAATATAATTAATACCATTTCTAATTCGATGTAAAACAATATTTTTACCTAAAATAAAAATAATATGATTAATATTAGGAGAAATAAGCGTTCCAGTTAAAATTAATCTTAAAGGAGCATATAATTCTTGTACTTTTAATTTTTTATTTTCTAATGCTTGCTTTAATATATATTGAATTGATGTCATTTCCCATTTTAATAAGAAATTTAATTTCTTAAAAATCAAAACAAATGCATCTTTTAAGAAAATAGATAAATAAAGTTTTAAATATTGCGTATTTTTTAAGTTAATATTTTTATTTAAGTTTTCATATAAGTCTAAAACTTCTTTTAAAGTATTACATCTTGATTTAAATATTGTTAAAATGTTTATACAATCAACATTGTTATGTAACTTTATATCTCTCTGCTGCATTTGTTTTTCTAATTCTGGTATTAATTTTTTATTAGTAAATTTATTTAAATAAAATCGATTAATCCAATATAACTTTTTTATATTAAAAATACTTGGAGATTTATTAATATTACGTAATGAAAAAAGTTGAACCATTTCTTTTAAACTAAATATTTCTTGATTCCCATAAGACCAACCTAATCGTACTATATAGTTAAGTAATGCTTCAGGAAAAAAACCTTGATCACGATAATACAAAATATTAGAGCTATTATTACGTTTAGATAATTTTTTTTTATCACTATCTAAAATCATAGAAACATGAGCATAAAATGGAAGACTAAAATTAAAAGCATTATAAATGTTAATTTGACGAGGAGTATTATTAATATGATCTTCACCTCTTATAACATGTGTAACATTCATCAAATTATCATCAAGTACCGCACAAAAATTATAAGTAGGCATTCCATTAGATCTTTGTATAATTAAATCATCTAATTCAGTATTATTGACACTAATCTTACCTCTAATTAAATCATTAAATACTATTTTTCCATCATCAGGATTATTGAATCGTATTACATAATCTTTCTTTTTTTTTATAAAAGAATGTTTACATTTTCCATCATATTTAGGTTTTTTGCCTAATTTGATTTGATTATCACGATTTCTTTTCAATCTTTCAGGAGAACAATAACATTTATATGCTTGATTATTCCGTATTAAAACATTAATCATATCTCTATAATAATCTATATTATTACTTTGATAATAAGGACCTTTATCCCAATGTAAACCTAACCATTTTAATGTATTCAAAATAGATTGACTATAGCGATGATGCGACTTGTCTATGTTAGTATCTTCAATCCTTAAAATAAATATTCCATTATAATGTTGCGAAAAAAGCCAAGAATATAAAGCAGTTCTAATATTACCAATATGTAAAAAACCAGTTGGACTAGGGGCAAATCGAGTTACTACTTTCATAACAACTCCTCTAATAAAAAATTTTTATAAAAAAAATCATTCAACATACGTATATATCGATATGTGTATATAAAATTTAATTAAATTCATAAAAAAAAGATTGACTACAACAATTTAACCTTTACAATAGATGTAATCAGGGTGATTAGCTCAGTGGTTAGAGCTCCTCTTTTACACGGAGGGGGTCGGCGGTTCAAATCCGTCATCACCCAAAAATTTTTAAAATTTATACGGGTCGTTAGCTCAGTTGGTAGAGCAGTTGACTTTTAATCAATTGGTCGCAGGTTCAAATCCTGCACGACCCAAAAAATTATCTAGCAACGTATTTTTTGTAACAATTCTTCTTCTTCCATAATTTTTATATTTAATAATTTAGCCTTATATAATTTTTTTCCAGGACATTCTCCTAATATTAGTAAATCTGTTTTTTGAGAAATATATTTACACTGTATAGCTCCTAATGATTGTAATAAAAAAAATAATTTATCTCTAGAATATCTTTTTAACCTCCCGGTAATAGCAATTTTTTTATTAAAAAAAAAGCTACGTTTATTTGTTTTACTACTATTATTTGGTTTTATTACAATAAAAGAAAGTAAATCTAATATTTTTTCTTTAAAGCTACTATTATTAATTTTATTAAAAATTATACCTGATGAAACAGTTCCTATATTTTTAATTTTTTGTAATTGAGATACGTTAGTTTGCATAAAACTACTAAAATCACCAAAATAAATAGACAAATTACGAGCAGTTTCTACACCAACCATTTCAATTCCTAACGCGTAAATAAAGCGATCTAAAGATATAGATCGAGATTTTTTTATTTGATAAATAATGTTATTAGCTATTTTTTTTTGTATTCTATCTATTTTAGTTAAATGATCAACTTGTATTTTAAAAAAATCAGAAAATTCATTAATTATATTTTTATAAATTAATTTTTTCAAAATTTTTTTTCCAATTCCTTTAATATTAAAAGCAAATTTAGAAACAAAATGTAATAATAACTTTTCTTTTTGATCTAAACAATAATTGTTATTACTACATTTAACAGTTTTTCCATTATGAAATTCTATTAAATTTGAAGAACAAATAGGGCACTGTGTAGGAAAAAAACATTTTTTTTGAATCAAATTAATATCATTAATTAATTCATAATTTATAACTTTTACAATGTAAGGTATAACATCACCAGCTCTCCGCACAAGTACTTTCGATCCAATATATACTCCTAATCTGTACATTTCATATTTACTATGCAATGATGCTTTCTTTATTACTACACCTGATATTTTAATAGGACTTAAATAAGCTACCGGAGTAATTAATCCAGTTCTCCCTACTTGAAAATCTATATTATTAACTGTAGTAATATTTTCATTTGAAGGAAATTTTACAGCTAAAGCCCATTTAGGATATTTACTAGTGCTTCCTAATACTTTTTGATCATCAAAATCATTTAACTTAATAACTATCCCATCGATTTGAAAATCAAAACTTTTTCTATTTTTATTTATTTGGTAATAAAATTCTTTAATATTATTTATATTACTAAATAAACATAACTTATTGTTAACAGGAAACCCTAAACTTTTCATTACCATTAAAAAATTAAAATGATTAATAAAATTATTTTTAGGATAACAAATTCCAAATCCATGACAAAAAAACATTAAATTTCTGCTTAAAGTAATTTTAGGATTATTTTGCCTTAATGAACCCGCTGCCGTATTGCGAGGATTAGAAAATTGTATATTTTTTTTAACTTCGTTAATTTTATAAAATTCTGATAAAGGTATGTATATCTCGCCTCGTACCTCTAATAATTCAGGCATATTAATAATATTATCTAAAACTTTTGGAATACTTTGTATTTCATAAACATTTAGTGTTACATCCTCTCCTATCTTTCCATTTCCTCTAGTTAATGCGCGTATTAAAACACCTTTTTTGTATAATAAACTAATAGCTATCCCATCAATTTTCAGTTCACAACAAAAATTAATTTTTTTCTTTTTTTTTAACTTTTTTAAAACATTTTTATAAAAAAAATCAATCATTTCTATATCAGCAATATTATCTAACGATAACATAGAAGCAAAATGTTTTTTTGTTTTCAAAGAACGTAAAAAATCACTTCCAACATTATTAGTAGGAGAGTTTTTTATTATTTTTATTTCTTGTTTTTCTAATAATTTTAATTCATTAATTAAGTTGTCATATTCAAAATCTGATATTATCGGAGAATCTAATGTATAATATAAATAAGCATGATGACTAATAATCTTTCTAAGATCAATTAATTTAACAATACTTTTATTCATAATGTTTTACCATTTTTTTAAATAATATAATGCTCAATAAACTATTTTATTAATAATAAATCTATAAAAAATGATACAAAAAATTAAATTTATTTCACATTTAATGAATACAATTTTTATTAAAAATAATTTGTTAATAAAAATGAATCTTTAATATTATATAATGCATTCAATATACATGAAAAATTATTATGTATGGTTAAGATTAAATGCGATAAATCATTAAATTTAATATCATTAAATATAAGAAATATTAAAATATTTCAAAAAAAATCAATTTAGTTATTATTAATAACTTATTATTCATAACAAAAATAAGTAATATATTAAAAATAACAATCTTAAATTAATATATTTATAATAAAAAAGGAATAATAGTGCAAAAAATATACGATGATAATACTTTTACTATTGGCAATACTCCTTTAGTTCGATTAAATAATATTGGAAATAAAAAAATACTCGTAAAAATAGAATCTCGAAATCCAAGTTTTAGCGTCAAATGTCGTATCGGTTCTAACATGATTTGGAATGCAGAAAAATCTGGATTAATTAATAAAAACACAGTTATTGTAGAAGCTACAAGTGGTAATACAGGAATAGCACTTGCATATGTAACTGCTGCTAGAGGCTATAAATTAATAATAACTATGCCTGAAACTATGTCTTTAGAACGTAAAAAATTACTAACAGCTTTAGGAGCTCATTTAATATTAACCCCTGGTGAACAAGGAATGAAAGGGGCTATTCAAAAAGCATATGATATAACTAATAAAAATACAAAAACACATTTTATGATTAAACAATTTGAAAATCCTGCGAATCCAGAAATTCATAGAATAACAACAGGACCCGAAATTTGGAACGATACTAAGGGAAATATCGATGTACTTGTATCAGGAATTGGAACAGGAGGTACTATTTCAGGTATTAGTCAATATATAAAAAATATTAAAAATAAAAAAGATTTAATTAGTGTTGGAGTAGAACCTAAAAAATCACCTGTAATTCAACAATTTCTATCGGGTAAAAAGATACAAAGCTCTCCTCATAAAATTCAAGGAATTGGAGCTGGTTTTATACCAAAAAACTTAGATTTAAATATATTAGATAGAATCATAGCAGTTTCCGAAGAAGATTCTATAAAAATGTCAAAGATTCTTATGTGCAAAGAAGGAATTTTATCAGGCATTTCTTCTGGAGCTGCTGTAATAGCTGCGCTAAATCTTCAAAAAGAACCTTTATTTCAAAAAAAAAATATAGTAGTTATACTACCATCTTCTGGAGAAAGATATTTAAGTACAGAATTATTCCAATAAATACAAATTTACTATTTACTATTTTTCAAATTAGTATAAATTAAAATTTATTTTCAAATAAAAAATAAACAAACTATTAATTAAGGAATATAATATTATGACTTCTAAAGAAGTAACTATAACCTCTCCTAATGGTTTTCATACACGACCTGCTGCACAATTCGTTAAAGCAGCTAAAGAATTTCAATCTGAAATTACAATTACTTTTAAAGAAAAAATAGTCAATGCAAAAAGTCTTTTTAAAATACAAACATTAGGATTAACGCATGGAACAACAATAAAATTATCTGCTAATGGAAAAGATGAAATCGCAGCAATAAACCAATTAACTCAACTAATACAAAAATTAGTATAAAAAAAATTTTAAATAAAACAATCTTTCAAATTAATTTATTAACACTAAAATTCTTTTAAAAAATATTGTTATATATAAATTACATTACTATAAATATGTAAAGGTAATATTATGATTTCAGGTATTTCAGTATCACCAGGGATCGTCTTTGGAAAAATATTATTAATAAAAGAAGAAAAAATATGTATTAATAATACAAAGATACAAGAACAAGACATAAATTTAGAAATCAAAAAATTTTTTGATGCAAGAAATAAAACTATTCAACAAATTCAATTAATACAAAATAGTAACACAACAAAATTAGAACATGATCAAAATGCAATTTTTGAAGGACATATTATGTTAATTGAAGATGAAGAATTTGAACATGATATTCTTTCTTTAATTAAAAACAAACACTGCTCTGCTGAATATGCAGTAAATTCTGTTATAGAAAAACAAGTAACTACAATTGAAAATCTCCAAGATGAGTATTTAAAAAACAGAGCAATAGATATTAGAGATATTGGGGCAAGACTAATCAAAAATATACTGAATATTAACATTATTGATTTAAAAAACATAAATGAAAGTGTAATTATAGTAGCTAATGATTTAACACCTTCAGAAACAGCTCAAATTGATACAAAAAAAATTATAGGAATAATAACAAATCAAGGAAGTCGTACTTCACATACATCTATAATGGCACGATCTATGGAAATTCCTGCTATTGTTGGAGTTATTAATGCAACAAAAATAATAAAAAAAAATGATTTTATTATTTTAGATAGTATAAACAATGAAATATTTATTAATCCTGATAAAAATATTCTTAATTTAAAAAAAAAGCTTAAAACAAAGTTTGTAATACAAAAAAATAATTTAAAAAAAATAAAAAATTTAAATGCAATAACAACAGATGAGCATCAAGTAGAAATTGGAGCAAATATTGGAACTCCTCAAGATATTAAAGGAGCAAAAAAAAACGGAGCTGAATGTATTGGATTATACCGAACAGAATTTCTTTTCATGGGTAAAAAAAAATTACCATCAGAAAATGAACAATTTGAAATGTATAAAATTATAGCTCAAGAAATGGGAAATAAACCAGTTATTATCCGTACTATGGACATAGGAGGGGATAAAAATCTACCTTATATTAAACTTCCAAAAGAAGAAAATCCTTTTTTAGGTTGTAGAGCAATACGTATTTCAATGTTATACAAAGAAATATTGCATACGCAAATAAAAGCCATACTACGAGCGTCTGTGTTCGGAAAGTTAAGAATCATGTTTCCTATGATTATTTCTATTGAAGAAGTTAAATTTTTAAAAATTACAATAAAAAAAATTAAAGAAGAACTAAAAAACGAACACTGCGATTTTGATAAAAATATTAAAATAGGAATAATGATAGAAACTCCTGCTGCAGCAATAATATCACACAATCTAGCAAAAGAAGTGGATTTTTTTAGCATTGGAAGTAACGATTTAACTCAATATACTTTAGCAGTAGATAGAGGTAATGATTTAATATCAAATTTATATAATCCATTAAATCCAGCAGTATTACATTTGATTCAAAGAATAATTATTTCCGCACATAAGGAAAAAAAATGGGTAGGAATATGCGGCGAATTAGCATCAGATGAACGCGCTACACTTTTACTATTAGGTATGGGTATCGATGAATTTAGCATGAGCTCTTCTTATATTCCACATATAAAAAATATAATTAGAAAGAGTAATTTTAAAGAATGTCAAAAAATTGCAAAATTAGCCTTATTAGAACCTACTACCACAAAATTAACATCCATTCTACAAAAACACTTAGATAAAATAAATAAAAACTAATATAAAATATAAAAAAACAAAAGTTATACTTTAGGATAAAATAATGGGATTTTTTTCAAATTTTTTAAAAACAAAACCAAAAAATTCTACTACAGAAATTAATATAGTCGCTCCTTTATCAGGATCTATTATTAATATTGAATCCGTTCCTGATACAGTATTTGCTGAAAAAATAGTAGGAGATGGAATAGCTATAATTCCTTCTAACAATGAAATGGTAGCTCCAATAGATGGAGAAATTAATAAAATTCCCGATACATTACATGCTTTTTCTATAAAATCAAAAGAAGGTATTGAATTATTCGTACATTTTGGAATTGATACAGTAAATTTAAAAGGAAAAGGTTTTTTAAAAATTATTGGCAACAAAAAAGAAGTAAAAAAAGGGGATGTAATTATAAATTTTGATTTAAATTTTTTAATAAAAAATGCAAAATCTATTATTACACCAATTGTTATTTCCAATATGGAAAAAATAAAAACAATAAAAAAAATGTCAGGAACGGTTATAGCCGGAAAAACAACTGTTATGATTGTGACAATCTAATATCTTAAAATAACGGCACCTTAATCACGTGCCGTTTAAAAATATAATGTATTACTATAAATATATACATCCTTTATAAATGTAACTTTATCGAAAAAATAAAAAAAATTATATTTATTAAACTAATTAATCATTATTTTTATTAGAATACATAATTAAAAAAAAAGTTTATTTTTATTTTTTTTTCTCCAAATATCAATAGCTATTTTTCTTCTAATAAATAATTCCTCACTAATTTCTTTTCCTTTAAAACCATCTTTAATAACACAAGAAACCGAAACTAATTTCGCTACATAAAAAATTCTTTTTAAAAATTTTCCAGGTAACAAAATATTTTTTTTAGAATCATAATTTTTATTAAAAAAACAATAATAGTTATCAACTAAAATTACTAATAAATCAATAACAACCGTATTTCTCCAAGCATTAATATATTGAAAAAATTTTAAAATATCAAAAGACGTACAATAATATACATTTATTAAAAAGGTATGAAATTTAAAAGTAAAAATCGCTAAATTACTAATAGAAGAAGGAACACGTAAACGTTTAAAAAATTTTTTTAATAAATCAATAGAATAATGTTCAACATGATTATATGAAATAGATTTTCTAGAAAAAAAATTAGAAATAGCAAACTGAAACAAACTAGCAAATCGAACATCAATTCTATTAGAAACTTTTACAATACTTGCTATGTTAAATAAAAACATTTTCTTTTTAAAAGAACTACCAAAAAAAAATCCTGTATTATGATCAATATTCCACAAAAAAAATAATTCAGGAAATAAAAAACGTATAGCTCCGCACTGTTGTAAGACTCGAAAATAAATATGAGGATCTGGTGTTTTAAGAGCTTTTTCAGTTTCTTTCCATATGCGATACGGTTCTAAATAAATTAACTCTTTTTCTATGACCATCTGACTCATTAATTTAAAAGTGCTTGAAGCAATTTGAAATCCCATATGAGACAATGCAGCTAAAAAACGAGCAACTCTTAAAACTCTAAGAGGATCTTCTGAAAAAGAAGGAGAAATATGCTTCAAAACTTTTAATTTTAAATCTCTTATACCATTAAAAGGATCTATAAAATTTCCATGGATATCTTGTGCAATAGCATTAATTGTTAAATCACGACGATATAAATCTTCTTCTAAAGTAATATCCGAAGAAAAATTGACAGAAAACCCGTTATAACCCCTACCAGATTTTTTTTCTGTTCTAGCTAAAGCATATTCTTCGTTTGTTTTTGGATGTAAAAAAACTGGAAATTGTTTACCAACTTGTTTAAAATTGTTTTTTAAAAAATAATCAGGACAACCTCCAACTACAACCCAATCATTATCAATTACTGGTAAACGAAGTAAATAATTACGAACTGATCCTCCAACTAAGTATGTTTTCAATATTAATTCCTAGAATTATTAAAATAAAATTATAATGCTCTAAATATACAATACATTTATTATACAATATAACCAAATGACAAAATCTTATATCAAAAAAAATTTATTTGATATAAACAGCATTATACTGTTATAATTTTTAAAAAAAATAATTTTATTTAAAAATAAAAACCAATTCCTTCTTAATATATTCATAAATATGAAAAAAAAATTAGAACTAGTATTTGGATGTCCAAAAAAACGCATTAAAAATGCAATATCAGCGTTAAAATCAGGAAACGGAATTTTATTATTAGATAATGAAAATAGAGAAAATGAAGGAGATTTAATATTTCCAGCAGAAACTATTACAATTGAACAAATGGCTTTAACTATTAGATACGGAAGTGGAATAGTATGCTTGTGCATTACTGAAGAAAAAAGAAAACAACTAAAATTACCAATGATGGTAAAAAATAATACTAGTATTTATAAAACACCTTTTACAGTTTCTATAGAAGCTAGTCAAGGAGTGACTACAGGAGTATCCGCAAAAGATAGAGTAACTACTATTTCAGCTGCTAGTGCAATTTATGCCAAACCTGAAGACCTAAATAGACCTGGGCATATCTTTCCACTATGTGCTCATAAAAAGGGAATAAAAGGTCGTTTAGGTCATACTGAAGGTGCTATAACTCTTGTACAACTAGCAGGATTTAGACCTATAAGTGTACTTTGTGAATTAACTAATCAAGATGGTTCTATGGCAAAAACAAATGAAGTAATTAAATTTGCTATAAAAAAACAAATGCCTGTTTTAACAATAGATGATTTAGTTAAACATTTAATAAAAAAAAAATAAAAAAATAATCAAAAAAAATTAATACGTAAAAGAAGAAACATCAGATATTTTCCAATTAGGAAAAAAATAAGTTTGTGGTAAAATACTTTTATTTGCTTTTAATCGTAATAAACCAACAAAAGCAACCATTGCACCGTTATCTGTACAAAAATCAGAATCAACAAAACTCACTGAACCATTTAAATTGGATGCAAGTAAAAGTAATTTATTTCTTAATAAAACATTAGCGCTTACCCCTCCAGCAATAACTAAATTAAATAAATTATTATAGCACATAGCTCGTTCACACTTAATAACTAAAGTATCAACTAAAGCATCTTGAAAAGCTTTGGCAATATCTTCCGAACTAAACTTATCTTTACGAATAGCATTAAATACACTTGTTTTTAAACCTGAAAAACTAAAATCTAGACCTGTTATCTTAGTCATAGGTCTAGGAAAAATAATTTTTTCAATACCATTGCTTTTTTCTGCTAATAAAGATAAACTAACACCGCCAGGATAGGTTAATCCCAACATCTTAGCTACTTTATCTATTACTTCTCCCGCTGCATCATCTTTAGTTTCTCCTATTACTTCATACTTGCCTAGACTTTTAGCCTTAACTAGTTGAGTGTTGCCTCCTGAAACTAGCAATCCTATAAAAGGAAACTTCTTTTTTACCTCTTTTAGATTCTTTCCTATTCCGAAAGATAATAAGTGAGCTTCCATGTGATTTACTGCTACGATTGGTTTATTCAAAGCATAAGCTAATGAGCTTCCTACTGATGATCCTATCATTAATGATCCTGCTAAACCTGGTCCGGCTGTGTATGCAATTGCGCTTAAATCGCAAAATTTAGATCGAGATTCCTTTAAAGCTTTTTTAATCAATGGTACTATATATATTAAATGATTTCTTGCAGCTAATTCTGGAACTATTCCTCCATAATTTCTATGAATTTGTGTTTGGGTATGTAATTGATTGGCTATTAAACCTAAATTTTCATCATAAATTGCAATACCTGTATCATCACAGGAAGTTTCAATACCTAAAATACGCATAAATTTTTTATTCCATTTTTTTAGTTAAATTTGAGATAACTTTCTTAATTAAATTTGAACAACTATTTTAATCATTTTATTATTTTTTATAAAGTTTTAATTATTTATAAAATTTAATTTATTTTATATTATTCTAATTAAATTTATAAGGTGTTATATTTAAACATGCCGATTATTAAAGTGCGAGAAAATGAACCTTTTGATGTTGCTTTACGTCGTTTTAAACGTTCTTGTGAAAAAGCAGGTATTTTAGCGGAAATTAGACGAAGAGAATTTTATGAAAAACCTACTACAGAAAGGAAACGAGCAAAAGCTTCTGCAATTAAAAGATTAGCTAAAAAATTATCTAGAGATACTACTAGAAGAATTCGACTATACTAAATTTTTAATTTAATAAAAATAGAAAATTAAAAATTTTTTGTTTCTTATTGACCGTTCTTTATTTAAAGTACGGTCTGTAAACCTTATTTAAATACTTGATCTATATGTCAGAAAAAATTCCTCAGGATTTTATAAAAGAATTATTGTATAAAACAAATATTATTGATGTTATTGGTGGTTGTTTAAAATTAAAAAAAAAAGGATCCAATTATTTAGCTTTTTGTCCTTTTCATCAAGAAAAAACACCATCTTTTACTGTTAATTTTGAAAAACAGTTTTATTATTGTTTTGGATGTAATAATCATGGTAATGCTATTGATTTTTTAATGAATTTTAATCATTTAAATTTTCTTGATAGTATAAAAGAGCTATCTATTCGTAATGGTTTAGAACAAACTTATTATAATTTTTTTCAACCTAAAAATAATTTTTACACAAGAAAAAATTATTTGTATGATGTTAATAATGCGGCATCTATTATTTATAAAAATAATTTATTTTCTGAACGTAATTTGCATATTTTGAATTATTTAAAAAAAAGAGGTATAAATCAAAATATTTTAAATTTATTTTGTATTGGTTATTCGGAATCTAATATTCAATCATTTTTAATGAACTTTAAAAAAACAGGTTTTGATAAAAAAAAATTAGTACAGTCAGGAATATTAGTTATTAATGAAAAAAGAGAATTTGATAGATTTTATAAAAGAATTATTTTTCCTATTCGTAATATTTATGGAAAAATTACAGGATTTGGGGGTAGGGTTATTGACGAAAGATTGCCTAAATATATTAATTCTCCTGAAACATTAATATTTAGCAAAAAAACTGAATTATATGGTTTATATGAATTAAAAAAAAAGTCTTCTAGTTTTAAACAATTAATAATTGTAGAAGGTTATATTGATGTTATTATTTTGTTCCAGTGTGGAATTAATTATGCAGTTTCGACTTTAGGTACATCTATTACTCGTTATCAAATTAAAATTTTATTTCAAAAAACTAATAATATTATTTATTGTTATGATGGTGATGATGCTGGTAAAAAAGCTGCATGGTCAGCCTTAAAGGCGACTTTACCTTATATTTTAGATGGAAAAACAGTAAAGTTTATATTTTTACCTAAAGGTGAAGATCCAGATAGTATTATCAGAAAAAAAGGAAAAATTTTTTTTGAAAAAAAAATAAAAGAAGCTATACCTTTATCTACTTTTTTATTTCATGTTTTATTAAAAAATATAAATTTATTATCTATTGATGAAAGAAGTAAAATTATTGTTAAAGCATTACCTTTAATATCACAAATTCCTAGTGTTACAACAAAATTGTTGATACAACAAACACTTTCCCATAAGTTAGGAATAGTCTCTACTTATAAATCAGAATTATTTAAAAATAAAGAGTTTATATTTAATAAAAGACAGACAATAAATAGAAATTTACAGCATAATACTATGAGAATCCTTATAGGATTATTAGTACAATATCCTAAATTAGTAAGATTAGTTTCAATAGAAAAATACTTAAATAAAAAAATAAAATTAACAGGTTTAAAATTATTTATAAATATTATTAGTATATGTTTAAATGATCCTGGAATGAATACTGGTCAATTATTAGAATTTTATAGGAATAACGAAAAATTTTTGTTAAAAATAAAAAAAATTTCAAAGTGGGATCATATGATAACTCAATCTAAAATAGAATGTGTATTTTTAGATGCTCTGAAAGATTTAGATATAAAAATTTTATGTTTTTATCAAGATACTCTACTTGCGAAAGAACGATTATTAGGATTAAATCAAAATGAAAAATTAAATTTGTGGAGTATTAATAAACGGTTATTTCAATTTAGAAAATCTTATAAAAAGTTATTAAATTGATGTAAAGTATTTTTTAAATTTTATTGATATTTTAGAAAATTTAAAATTTTATTTTCTTAAAATTTTATTTTTTAGCCTTTATTACTTTAATCAATATGCATGAATGGTTGAACTATGGAAAAAAATTCGCAGTCTCAGCTGAAGATACTAGTACTCCATGGAAAAGAACAAGGTTATCTTACTTATTCCGAAATTAATGATCATCTTCCAGAAGATATTATAGATTCTGATCAGATTGAAAATATTATTCAAATGATTAATGATATGGGTATTCAAGTAGTTGATCAAGCTCCTGATGCTGATGATTTAATTTTAAATGCATCTGTAGCTCCAGATACTGATGAGGATGATGTTGAAGCGGCTACTCAAGTTTTATCAAATGTAGAATCAGAATTAGGAAGAACTACTGATCCGGTTCGTATGTATATGCGTGAAATGGGAGGTGTAGAACTACTTACTAGAGAAGGTGAAATAGATATAGCTAAAAGAATTGAAGAAGGTATTAATCAAGTACAATGTTCAGTATCTGAATACCCAGATGCAATTACTTATTTTTTAAAACAATATAAAAAAGTTGAGCTAAATGAATTACGTTTATCTGATTTAATAACAGGTTTTGTGGATCCTACTTTAGATACAGATAATTTTCAATCTATTTCAAATACTGTTATTAACGATGACTTATTAGATATTCATAAAGAGAATAGTTTAATTGATCAAGTTGATAGTAATACTGATGATGAAAATCATATTGATCCTGATTTAGCTAAAGAAAAATTTTTAAAATTAAAAAAACAATATCGTATTACTTACATAACGTTAAAAACAAAACCGAGAAATCATATTGATTCTGTAAAAGCTATACGTGAATTATCTGAAATATTTACACAATTTCGATTAGTTCCAAAACAGTTCGACTTACTTATTAAAAATATGCGTTTAGTCATTTCTAAGATTAAAAATCAAGAAAAAAAAATCTTAAATATATGTGTAAATAAATGTAAAATTCCAAAAAATGTTTTTTTAAAAATATTTTTACAAAAAAAAAATAATTTTAATTGGATTGAAATAATCGCTTCAATGAAGCATTCTTGGTCACATCGATTAAAACGTTATAAAAAAAATCTTACGTTATTATTAATAAAATTGACTGATATTGAAAAAGAAATCGGCATGAGTATTATGCAAATTAAGGATATTAATCATAGAGTTGTGATTGGTGAAGAAAAAGCGCGTAATGCAAAGAAAGAAATGGTTGAAGCTAATTTAAGATTGGTAATTTCTATTGCAAAAAAATATACTAATAGAGGATTACAATTTTTAGATTTAATACAAGAAGGGAATATTGGATTAATGAAAGCAGTTGATAAATTTGAATATAGAAGAGGTTATAAATTTTCTACTTATGCGACTTGGTGGATTAGACAGGCTATTACTAGATCTATCGCAGATCAAGCAAGAACAATTCGTATACCTGTCCATATGATTGAAACAATTAATAAGTTAAATCGTATATCTAGACAAATTTTACAGGAAATTGGACGTGAACCTACTCCAGAAGAATTATCTAATAGGATGTTAATACCCGAAGAGAAAATTAGAAAAGTTTTAAAAATTGCTAAAGAACCTATTTCTATGGAAACGCCTATAGGAGATGATGATGAGTCGCATTTAGGTGATTTTATTGAAGATACAACTTTAGAATTGCCTTTAGATTCTGCAACATCCGAAAGTTTAAGATCTGCAACGCATGATGTTTTAGCTGGATTAACAGCAAGAGAGGCAAAAGTATTACGTATGCGTTTTGGAATAGATATGAATACAGATCATACTTTAGAAGAAGTAGGTAAACAATTTGATGTAACAAGAGAACGTATTAGACAAATAGAAGCAAAAGCTTTAAGAAAACTTCGTCATCCTAGTCGATCAGAAGTGCTAAAGAGCTTTTTAGACGATTAAACTTTATTTATTCTCTATTTTTTTTAACTTTTTTTAAAATATAAATAAAGCTTCCTTTATAAGGAGGCTTTATGACAATAAATAAATTGTTTTGTGTAGTTTATTTATTATTTAATTTTTAAATTCCTCCTCCATCATTAAATTTTAAAAAAAATTTTTTTTTATTGATTATATTATGATTATTATCAACTAATATATTTTCGTTTTTTTTATAATATCCAATAATTTTTGCTGGTATTCCTGCAACAATAGAATATGGTTTTACCTCATGTAATACTACAGATCCAGCTCCTATTTTTGAATATTTCCCAATTTCGATATTTCCTATTATTTTTGCTCCTGCTCCTATAGTTACTCCTTTTCTGATAATAGGATGTCTATTTCCATGGATAAAATGTTTACTACCTAGAGTTACAGAGTGAAAAATAGAAACATTATCTTCAATGATTGATGTTTCCCCTATAACGATACCTGTAGCATGGTCTAACATTACTTTTTTTCCAATTTTTGCTGCTGGATGTATATCTACTGAAAAAACAGTAGATATTTGGTTTTGTAAATATAATGCTATAGATTTTCTTTTTTGTTTCCATAAATAATGACTGATACGATATGATTGTAGTGCATGAAAACCCTTAAAGTAAAGAAAAGGAATATAACATTTTTTATTGATAACTGGATCATTTTCAATAATATGTATTAAATCTTGAGAAAATTGTTGTTCTAATTTATTATGAAAAATAGATATAGAATTTACAATATTTTTTATGTTTTTTTCATTAAAAGAATCGGTTTTTAATTTTTCTGCAAGAATGTGAATTAAAGATTGAAAAAAGTTATTATGATTTAATATATTTAAATTATAAAATAATACTAATTCTTTTTCTGTTTCTAATGTTTTTTTTATTTCTTCTCTGATCTTGTTCCATAAATATTTTGAATTATTATTAGTCATATATATTTTCTTTATTTTAACTAATTTTTAAAATTTTTATGTTGAAATAACTATAAATGTACAGTTTTCTATTCTATATAGAATAGTTAAAATTTATATTTTTATTTTAATTTATTATTATAACAATTTTATTTATGTATTTATTATTTTTGTATTTTATATATAAATTATTTTTTTTTAGAAAAAATTTATTTATATTTATAATATATATTTAGTATTATTTTTTTTTTTCGCATTACGTAATGCAATCAAAACTTGTTCTTTTGACACTCCTCCATATGTATTATGATTTTGTATAATTTTTTCTATAGCAATATATTGAAATACATCGTTTTCAATTACATTACAAAATTGTTTTAATATATTTAAATTCATTTTTTCTAAAGTAACTTTCATGTCAATAGCTTTTAAAACTATCTTACCAACTATGTAATGAGCGTTACGAAAAGCTATTCCTTTTGTAACAAGATAATCTGCTAAATCTGTTGCGTTACTATAGCTTTCTTGTGCAGATTGATAACATATTGTTTTATTTAGTTGTATTTTTTTAATTACTAATGATGCCATATTTAAACTATTATTCCAGGTATTAATAGCATCGATTAATCCTTCTTTATCTTCTTGTAAGTCTTTGTTATATGCTAATGGTAAACCTTTTAATGTAACTAATATTCCAATTAATGCTCCGTATACTCTTCCACATTTTCCTCTTATAAGTTCTAATATATCTGGATTTTTTTTTTGTGGCATTAATGATGATCCAGAAGTAATATCATCAGGAAAATTAATATAGTTTGATTCATTAGATGAAAAAAATATAAGATCTTCTGAAAATCGAGATAAATGCATCATTCCAATAGATGCTGTTGATAAAATATCAATAACATAATCTCTATCAGATACACTATCCAGGCTGTTATTCGTAGGTGCATTAAAATTCATATTATCAGCTAATGCTTTTCTATCAATGTTCCAACTAGTTCCAGATAAAGCTCCTGATCCTAGTGGACATGTATTTAGACGATGTAATGAATCTTTTAACCTACTTTTATCTCTTTCTAACATTTCATAATAAGCTAAACACCAATGAGCAAATCTAATGGGTTGTGCTCTTTGTAAATGAGTATAGCCTGGCATTATTACATCAATCGTTGTTTCTGCTTTTTCAACTAATTGATTTTGAAAATTGCAAATATTTTTTATTAAATTTTTTATCTGTATTCGACACCATAACTTTAAATCTGTTGTAACTTGGTCATTTCTACTTCTTCCTGTATGCAGTTTTTTACCTAACTCTCCTAAATTTTCTACTAGTTTTTTTTCTACCCAAGTATGTATGTCTTCTACATCCATTTTTTTAGGATCGTTAGGTTGTTCAGTTACATTTTTTAATAAAATGTTTAATTGTTTTTCAATTTGAATTTGTTCTTGATTAGTTAAAACTTTTCCTTGAACTAAAGATTTTGACCATGCAATAGATGCTTTAATATCTTCTTTGACTAAAATGTAATCAAATTTAATAGATTGATTAAATTTTTTAAAATTATTTTCAGTAGAATTAGAAAACCTACCTCCCCATAAATTCATTTAATACCTCTATTATTCTAATTAATATTATCTTTTTTAATTGTTGATTTTTCTATTTTATTTTTTTTTAATGCTCTTATTTTTGATGGAAGTGTAAAAATTTTTATAAATCCTTCTGCATCGGAATGGTTATATAATTTATTTGTTTCAAAAGAGGCGTAATTTTTACTATATAGAGAATAAGGTGAACTTTTTTGTAAAATATTAATATTCCCTTTAAATAATTGTATTGTTACTTCACCGGTCATTACATTATTAAATGTTTGTACTGCATCTATTAATGATTGACATAATGGAGAGAACCATTTTCCATCATATACGACATAAGACATTTCTAAACCAATTTGTTTCTTCCATTTAAAACTCTCTCTATCTAACACTATTTGTTCTAATGCTTGCAGTGCTTTTACTATTATTGTTCCACCAGGTGTTTCATAACATCCTCTTGATTTTATTCCTAATAATCTATTTTCTACTATATCTATTCTACCAATTCCGTATTGCGATCCAATTTTATTCAGTTTTTCTAGTCCTTTAACATAAGAATATTTTTTTTTATTTATAGAGTGGATATATCCATTTTTTATTTTTAAATGAATTTTGCGTGGGTTGTTAGGTGTAATAATAGGATCATTAGTCCGTGACCAGCAGTCTTTAATTGGTTCATTATTTATATCTTCTAATATTCCTCCTTCAGTTGAAGTATGAAAGATATTTTCATCTTTGCTATATATTTTTTGTAATGTTGCTTCTGTAGAAATATTTCTTTGTTTTAAATATTTAATTAAATCAGATCGTGATGCTAGATTCCATTCTCTCCATGGAGCAATAATTTTTAATTGAGGTGCTAAAGAAGTGTATACATTTTCAAATCGTATTTGGTCATTACCTTTTCCTGTTGCTCCATGACATACTGATGTAGCTCCTAATTTTAGTGCTAAATTAACTTGATTTTTAGCTATAATTGGTCTTGCTATTGCTGTTCCTAATAAGTATTCGCCTTCATATATTGCTCCTGTATGTAATGTAGGATATATATAATTTTTTACAAAATCTTCTCTCAAGTCGACTATATATGCGCTATTTGCTCCTGATAGTAATGCTTTTTTTTCAATTCCAATTAAATCGTCAGATGGTTGTCCTACATTTGCTATAAAAGCGATTACTTCTGCATTATAATTTTCTTTTAACCAAGGTATAATAACAGATGTATCTAAACCTCCTGAATACGCTAATACTACTTTTTTATATTTGTTCATGTTATATATGATTACTCGCTTAATGTAAAATTTTATGTAATATTAAGAACTAAGGGATAATTTTAGTTCCAATAGATTTTTTGTTAAATAGTAATTCAATTAAATTATTATTATTGTACCCCGCAATTTCAACGTTTCTTTGTAATGTATGTGCAGCATCTAATGCTGTAGTTACCTTCACTTTCATACCGTTTCTAATAATGCCTTGATTAATTAATGATAACGCCTGAGTTTTATTAATTTGTTTAATTCTTTTACCTTTCCCGTCCAATACAGCATTAACATCAGACAAAAATATTAAATCTGCTTTTAACATACATGCTAATGATGTAGCTGCAAGATCTGCATTAACATTCATTAATTTTCCTGTATTTGTAATTCCAATTGAACTAATTATAGGAATTATATTTTTTTGAAATAATAAATATAAAAATTCATCAGATGATGGTAATGGTAATCCTACATTTCCTAATTCTGTATTAGTTGATTTATTTATTGTAAGTGTGTTTCCATCAGATAAACATAACCCTACTGTGTTTAATTTATTTTTTTTAGCTGCGGCTAAGATAATTTTATTTGCTGTTCCTGATAAAATACCTGTTACAAGGTTTATATGTTGTTTAGATGTTATACGTATACCGTTTTTTTTAATTATTGGTATAGATAATTGATTCATAAGTTCATCAACTAAACATCCTCCTCCGTGCACAATAATAATATTTTTTTTAATTAATAAATTTTCAACAGATTGTAAAGTTGAAAAAAATTGATTAATAAATTCTGGATTTTTTAAAAAAATTCCTCCGAATTTTATTACTAAATTATTTTTCATTTTATGATTCCATAATTATGTTTACAATAAAGAAGTACATTCGGGATACCTAAATTTGATATTAAAACATTGAATTGCTTGAGATGCAGCGCCTTTTAATAGGTTATCTTCTGTTACTACTATAACTATATATTCTTTTTGTATTGCGTAACCTATGTCACAGAAAGGAAATCCTATAACTGCATTTAAGTTAGGTATATCATGATTATATAATCTTACTAAAGGTTTTTTTGAATAATATTTAGAATAAATAGCTTGTATTTCTTCTTTTTTGAAAAAATTTTTTAATCGACATGTTATCGTTGCTATGATTCCTCTAGAAAAATTTCCTATGTGAGGATTAAATACTATTGGAATTCCAAGATGCTCTTCTATTTCGGGTTGATGACGATGATGAAAAAGTTTGTAGGGTTTTAATCCTACTTCACAATAACTATTGTTTAAACTAGGAACTCTTCCTGATCCACTGATACCGCTGATTGCATTGACAATAGGTTTGTAATTTAAATCAATTGCATTTGATAAAATAAGAGGTTTTAGCCCTATTTGTACTGCAGTTGGATAACATCCTGGAACAGCAATTAAATTTTTCTTTTTTATTTCATTAAAATTAATAAATTCTGCTAACCCATAAATTGCATCATTTAATAAAGAAGGATATTTGTGAGAAAATGTGTAATATTTGTGATAAACTTCTATGTTTTTCATTCTAAAAGATCCCGAAAGATCGAAAACAACGCATTTATGCAATAGAAATACAGGGACTAATTCATGACTAACTTTATGATCAGTTGCAAGAAAAACAACATCTATTTTTTTTGCTATTTCTGATGGATCATCTAATGGAGTTAAAGTTAAATCAACAATATTTTTTAATTTATTATGTATTTTATTAATTTTAATGTTCGCATCTTTGCTATTTTTTGATACTGCTAAATTAATAGTTTTTATTCCAAAATGTTTAGATAGATATAATGTTAATTCTGCTCCTACATATCCACTTGCTCCAACAATTAAAACATTTATCATTATTATATCCTTAATTTTATTATTAAATTTATTTTATAGAAAATTTTTTATTAATTATTTCAGCTGAACAGATTATAATAATAATAATATTTATTAATTAATACTTAACCTTAATTAAAAGAATTTCATAATGAAAGATAAACAATTTTTTATGCATGTTTTTAAATCTTTAGTTAATATTTCTACGATTAGTTCCTCAAATAAAGAAGTTGATCAAAGTAATAAAAAATTTATTGATGTTTTAGCAAATTATTTAAGTGATTTTAATTTTAATATATATATACAAAAAATTCCTAATAGTAATGATAAATTTAATTTAATAGCTAGTACTCATAAAATCGAAAATACTTATTCAGAAGGTCTTATGTTATCTGGTCATACAGATACTGTTCCTTGTAATGAAAATTTATGGCAATTTAATCCATTTGAATTAACAAGAAAAAAAAATCGTTTGTATGGATTAGGAACAACAGATATGAAAGGTTTTTTTGCTGCTATGATTAGTTTAATTCGTACGTTAAATATAAAAAATTTAAAGAAGCCTTTATATTTTTTAGCAACAGCTGATGAAGAAACAACTATGGAAGGCATGAAATATTTCTCTAATAATAATTTTGGTATTACTCCAAGTTTATCTATTATTGGAGAACCAACATCTTTAGAAATCATACAATCACATAAAGGTTATTTATGTAAACAAATTCAAATACAAAGTCGTTCCGCACATTCTAGTAATCCATACCAAGAAATTAACACAATTGAAGTAATGTATGAAGTTATTGGTTGTTTAATGCAATTAAAACAAGAATTACAATTAAAAACAAATTATAAATTTAATCTTCCATACTCTACTATGAATTTTGGTTGTATTCAAGGAGGTAATGCAGTTAATACAATATGTCCTTTATGCACGTTACAATTTGACATACGTCCTATACCTATTTTTTCTTTAGCAGAAATCGATGTTTTACTATTTAAATATCTGATGCCTATAGAAAAAAAATGGAAAATAAAAATTAAAATAGTTAATTTATATGATTTTATTCCTGGTTATGATTTTAAAAATTTAAATTTACTAAAAAAGTTAGAATATGTTTTATCAAAAAAAAGCAATTATGTGGATTATTGTACTGAAGCATCTTTTTTAAATACAGTATTACCAACAATTATTTTAGGTCCTGGTTCAATTAAACAAGCTCATCAATCCAATGAATTTTTTGATATTAGATATCTTGATGAAACTTATAAGATTTTTTTAAAATTAATTAATTATTTTTGTGTTTAAAGTTAAATAAAAATTTTTTATTTTTTTAAAAAATATTAAGTTTCTAATTTTACATTAGAGATATTTTAGAATTTATTGTTTTGCATACAGAATTAATCATTTCTACATCGTTTAAAGTATAGAAATGAAAATTATTTATCCCTTCTTTATATAATTTTTCTATCATTTGAGATATTAAAATTGATCCAATAATTTTTCCAGAATAATTGTTTTCTAGAGTAATATTTTCAAATAAATTAGATATATGTTTAGGTATGGTAACATTAGTTAAATTAGAAAATTTTTTTAATTGAATAAAATTTTTAATTGGTAAAATACCAGGTATGATAGGTTTAGTTATTCCTATTTTAATACATTCATCACGAAAGTATAAAAATTTGTCAATATCAAAAAAAAATTGAGTTATAGCTTGATCAGCTCCAGCATCTAGTTTTTTTTTTAAAAAAATTAAATCTTGTTTTGCAGAAGTAGATTCAGGATGCGTTTCTGGATATGCCGCTACTGAAATATTAAAATCAGCTGTTTTTTTTAATAATTTAACTAAATCTAATGCATACATGCTAGATACAGATATATTATTTTTAGGCCTATCTCCTCTCAAAGCTACTATGTTTTTGATTCCATTTTTCCAATAATTTTTTATTATATTAAGTAGTTCTATTCGAGAAATATCTATACAAGTTAAGTGTGCTGCAGTAGGGATATTGGTATAATTTTGAATTTTTAATGCTAAATTTTGTGTACGATATCGGTCACAACTATTTGGACTATATGTTATAGAAAAAAAACTAGGATTATATGCAGAAAAAATTTTTGATATGTTTTTTAAAGATAAGTCGTCGTATAAATTTTTAGGAGGAAAAAATTCAAAAGAAAATGAAATTTTATTAATAGCAACACTATTTAATTTATTTTTTTCGTAATTATCGATATTTTTTATTTTAATCATGAATTTTAATTCCTTTAATAATTATTGGTTTGATTAATTTATATGAAATAAATAATTATTTTTATTTATATTAATTGTGTTTTTTATTTGTTTTTACATATTTAATTATTATATATGAGAAAATATTTTTTTATTAATATAAATAACTGATTTATGCAAATATTGTATATATATAAATGTTATAAACAACATAAATTTTGTTTTATCAAAAAATGTTTATATATTGACTATTAATTATAGATAATTAGTATAATAGTCAATAAATTAAATAATTCTATATTAATTTCATTAAACTTATCTTGAAAAAACATTAAATTTATATTATATTGTAAATAATAAAAATATTTTTTTATTCAATTTTAAAAAGTATTAAAATTATTAATTAACATTATTTAATATTTATTATTTCAATAATATTATATATATATATTAATATAATGCCGGCTTAGCTCAGCAGGTAGAGCAACTGACTTGTAATCAGTAGGTCACCAGTTCGATTCCGGTAGCCGGCAAATATGTATTTTATTAAATATATATATATTATAAAAATTTTTTATATGGTGGGATTCCCGAGTGGTTAAAGGGAGCAGACTGTAAATCTGCCGTCAATGACTTCGAAGGTTCGAATCCTTCTCCCACCAAATAACTATATAAAATTCATATTTTATATATTTTTACTTATCTTTAATTATGCGGATATCGTATAACGGCTATTATCTTAGCCTTCCAAGCTAATGATGCGGGTTCGATTCCCGCTATCCGCTAAAAATTTAATTATATTATTAAATAACTATTTTATATTTATATAAATATAATTATTCTGCTGATATAGCTTAGTTGGTAGAGCACTTTCATGGTAAGAAAGAGGCCCCTAGTTCAAATCTAGGTATCAGCAAAAAAATTTTGATTATTATATACTACTAATGCTAAATAAATCTAATCAAAAAACTTCATAATAACAATTCAATTTTTTCTAGAATCAACCTTCATATTACATAAAAAATTTTAAAATAGTTATTTTTATTTTACAAAACAAATGTATACATTTTTTATATTATAAAAAATAAGATTTTATTTAATTTTATTACTAAAATATTTTTTTTTATTGTATTTGATTTAATCCAATAAATTATCATGATTATAATCAATTTAATTTTATAACAAAAATTTTACCGTATTATTTTTTAGGAACTTTATGAATAACAAATATTGTAATTATTTTAATAAATTTATTGTAATATTTAACTATTGGAAGCATGGTATTTTTCTTTTTATTTTTTGCTCTTCGATTTTTTGTTATACGTATTTTAATAAAAATTTATTTTATGGTTCCATAGTTTTATTAACTATAATATTATTATTAACTGTTTTTTTTTTAATATTAAATAAAAATAAAATTTTTTATTTAATATATTCAATTAAAAATGAAATTAAAAAAATTGTTTGGCCAGATAAAAATGATACGTTTTATATAACTATTATTGTTGTTTTTATAACAATAATAATGTCATTAATTTTATGGATTTTAGACAATTTATCGTATAACTTAATTTCTTACATTTTAAAAATGAGGATATAGATTTGTGGTAGTTATAAAAAAACGTTGGTATGTACTGCAAGCTTTTTCTGGTTGTGAAAGTCGTATAGCGGAGTCTATTCGAGATTATATTAAAAATAATAAGTTAGAAACAATTTTTGGGGAAGTATTAGTTCCTTCAGAAGAAGTGATAGAAATAAAAAAAGGTCAAAGAAAAAAAAGTGAGTATAAATTTTTTCCAGGTTATGTATTAATAAATATGATTATGAATAATGAAAATTGGCATTTGGTAAGAAGTATTCCACACGTAATGGGTTTTGTTGGTGGTACGTCAGATCAACCTTCTCCTATTAGTAATATAGAAGTTGAAAAAATTTTAAATAGATTAAAGAAATCAGATAATAAACCAAGACCAAAAACTTTGTTTGAGCCAGGAGAAATGGTTCGAGTGAATGATGGACCATTTTCAGATTTTAATGGGATTGTAGAAAAAGTTGATTATGAAAAAAATCGATTAACTGTTTCTGTGTCCATATTTGGACGATCAACTCCTGTAGAATTAGATTTTGCTCAAATAGAAAAAAGTTAAATTAATAAAATTTTTTTATTTTTTTATTATGTAAATTTAAATTAGGTATTATACAATGGCGAAAAAAATACAAGGTTATATAAAATTACAAGTTGCTGCTGGAATGGCAAATCCTAGTCCTCCTATTGGTCCTGCGTTAGGTCAAAAAGGATTAAATATTATGGAGTTTTGCAAGTTATTTAATAGTCAAACTAATCAGATTGAAAAAGGTTTACCTGTTCCCGTTATTATCACTGTGTATTCTGATAAAACTTTTACTTTTATTATTAAAACAACTCCAGCTTCAACATTATTAAAAAAAGAATTAAATGTTAAGTCTGGTTCAGATAATCCGAAAGAAAAAAAAATAGGAACACTTAAAAGATCACAACTTTATCAAATTGCAGAAATTAAGAAAGCAGATATGACCGGTAATAGTATTGAAAAAATGGTGCGTTCAATTGAAGGAACGGCTAAGTCTATGGGCATAATAATAGAGAATTAGAATGAACACAAGAATAAAAAAAATAAATAGAATAAAAGAAACAATTGATGTAAATAAATTGTATTCTTTTACAGAAGCGATAGAGTTAATAAAAAGTACAGCTATTGCTAAATTTAACGAAAGTATTGATGTATCAATTCACTTAGGCATTGATCCAAAAAAAACAGAACAAAATGTTAAAGGAACAGTTATTTTACCTCATGGCATTGGTCGAAATATTGTAGTTGCTGTTTTTGCAAAAGATGCTGTTCATGTACAACAAGCGCAAGATGCTGGAGCTGAATTTATAGGAATGGAAGATTTAGTACAGAAAATTAAAAAAGATAATTTAACAATTGATATTGTTATTGCGACTCCTGATACGATGAAATTAGTTAGTACTATTGGGTCTTTTTTAGGTCCTCGAGGGTTAATGCCTAATCCAAAATTAGGAACTATCACTTCAAATGTGTTTCAATCTGTTAAAAATGCTAAATCTGGACAAATACAATACAAAAATAATAAAAATGGCATAATTAATACAATAATAGGTAAAACAAATTTTCATAAAAATCAATTAAAAGATAATTTAATATCTTTTTTAACGTCATTAAAAAAAAATAAACCTACCAATTCAAAAGGAAATTTTTTAAAAAAAATTATATTGTCATCAACAATGGGTATATCTCTACCGTTAGATCAATCTTATTTGCTTTAAAAAAATTTTAATTTACTAAAGAAAAAAAATAATTTATAGTTTACAAATTAATGATTTTAAATTAAAAATAAACGTTTTTTATTTTTATTTGTTTTTATTGTTTTAATATTATTTTTATCATTATTGATAATAAATAGTATTTTTATTCTTTTATCAGAATAAAAATAAAATAAGTTCGCATGAGTTACTATCTATAATAGTTTAATATTTTAAAAAATAAATTATATATTTTTAGGTAAATATTTAGGAGTAACACTTAAAAAATGCCATTAAATCAGCAAGATAAAAAAACAATTATAGAAAAAGTAAATAAAATTTGTCATTCAGCGTTATCTGTTGTTATAGTAGAATTTAAAAATATATCTGTTAATACAATTACTAAATTAAGAAAAGAAGCGTTAAAAAATGATGTATATATTCATATTATACGTAATACATTGTTAAAAATTGCTTTTAATAAAACTGAATTTGAATGTTTGAATACTGTATTAAAAGGTTCTATTTTAGTAGCATTTTCGATGAAACATCCAGGTAGTGCTATGAGAATATTACAAGTTTATGAAAAAGAATTCAATAATTTAAAAATTGTGAATGTAGCTTTCGAAGGAAAATTATTAGAAAAACAAGAAATACTTCAATTAGCTCTTATGCCAACTCATTTAGAAGCAGTATCTCGTTTTATTTTTACTATACAGGAAGCTGCGATAGGAAAATTAATTCGATTATTGCATTCTATCCGTAATAAAAAAGAAAAAAATAAATAGCACAAGCAATTGTTTAATTAGTAAACAATTAATTATTTTATGAAATAAAATTGAGAATAATAATTATTATGTCTATTACAAAAGAACAAATTATAGAATCAATATCAGAAATGTCTGTCAAAAATATTGTTGAATTAGTTGCTGCTATGGAAGAAAAGTTTGGAGTATCTGCTACTATTTCTGTTAATGCTTCAAATGATGTAAATAAAACTAATGTAGAAGAAAAAACAGAATTTGATGTAATTTTAAAAAATATCGGTCCTAATAAAGTTTCTGTAATTAAAGCAGTACGTACAGCTACAGGATTAGGACTAAAACAAGCTAAAGATCTTGTAGAATCAGCACCTATTGCTATTAAAGAGCGTATTAATAATGAAGATTCTCAAAAATTAAAGAAAATTTTAGAAGAAGTTGGCGCTGAAATAGAAATTAAATAAATTGTATAACTATTAATTAAAATTATTTAATTATTTACGTTTTATCTAAATATTTAATTTATATAATCTGGTGGCTGTATTATTTAAGTCACCAGCTATAATAATTTTTTTCAGAATCTGAGTATACATAAATATAAATTTTTTATTAATAGAATTAATTTTTTATAAATTATATTTTACCATAAATTTATTTATTTTTTTAAATTTTTCATTTTTTTTAGTAAAATAAATAATTTTTTTATCTTTATATTTTTATTTTATATTTTCAATGGTTTTAGCATATAAAAATAATTACATTTATTGTGTATATATTTGAAAAAAGTTAATGCTCCTATTCTTCATTTAAACAAGGAATTCTGATGGTTTATTCTTATACTGAAAAGAAAAGAATTCGTAAAGATTTCGGAAAACGCCCTCAAGTATTAAATATACCTTATTTACTTTCTATCCAATTAGATTCTTTTAAAAAATTTATTAACCAAGATCCTACAGGAGAATATGGACTAGAAGCTGCATTTCGTTCAGTTTTTCCCATAAAAAGCTATAATGGTAATGCTGAATTGCAATATGTTAATTTCCGTATTGGAGACAATACATTTGATGTCAAAGAATGCCAAATCAGAGGTTTAACTTATTCTTCCCCTTTGCGTGTTAAGCTTAGGTTAATTATTTATGATAGAGATACTGCATCTACAAGTATCAAAGATATTAAAGAACAAGAAGTGTATATGGGAGAAATTCCATTAATGACAGATAATGGAACTTTTGTTGTAAACGGAACAGAACGTGTAGTAGTTTCTCAATTACATCGTAGTCCAGGAGTTTTTTTTGATAGTGACAAAGGGAAAACACATTCTTCTGGAAAGATATTATACAACGCTCGAGTTATTCCTTATAGAGGGTCATGGTTAGATTTTGAATTTGATCCAAAAGATCATCTGTTTGTAAGAATAGACAGAAGAAGAAAATTACCTGTTACAATTATATTGCGTGCATTAAATTATAATACAGAGGAAATATTAGATATTTTCTTTCAAAAAAATGTTTATATTATTAATAATAGTTGTATTCAATTGCAATTAGTTCCAGAAAGATTACGAGGAGAGACTGCTTCTTTTGATATTAAATCACAAGGGATTCGATATGTTGAAAAAGGAAGAAGAATCACTGCTCGGCATATACAAAATTTAAAAAAAAATAAAATTAATCTAATTCAAGTTCCAATAGAATATCTATTAAAAAAAGTAGTATCGAAAAATTACATTCATCCTAAAACAGGTATACCTATAATAAATGCTAATACTGAATTGTCTTTAGAAATAATAGAAGAAATTAAGAAATCGGGATTCACTCAAATTGAAACGATTTTTACTAATGATCTTGATCATGGTCCATATATATCTGAAACGTTAAAAATAGATTCTACGTTTGATAGAAATTCTGCGTTAGTGGAAATATATAGAATGATGAGACCTGGAGAACCTCCTACTAAAGAAGCTGCAGAAAATCTTTTTGACAATCTTTTTTTTAACGAAGAAAGATATGATTTATCATCGGTAGGTCGTATGAAATTTAATCGTTCTTTGTTCAGAAAAGCGTCAAGTGGATCAGGTATTCTAAATATAGAAGATATTATTGATGTAATAAAAAAATTAGTTGATATTAGAAATGGAAAAGGAGACATTGATGATATTGACCATTTAGGTAATAGAAGAATTAGATCTGTAGGTGAAATGGCAGAAAATCAATTTAGAATTGGATTAGTTCGTGTTGAAAGAGCAGTAAAAGAAAGACTGTCTATTGGGGATGTAGATACTGCTATGCCTCAGGATATAATTAATGCAAAACCAATTTCTGCTGCAATTAAAGAATTTTTTGGTTCAAGTCAATTATCTCAGTTTATGGATCAAAATAATCCTTTATCTGAAATAACTCATAAACGACGTATTTCTGCTTTAGGAATTGGAGGATTAACCAGAGAAAGAGCTGGATTTGAAGTTCGTGATGTACATCCTACCCATTATGGAAGAGTTTGTCCGATTGAAACTCCAGAAGGTCCTAATATAGGATTAATTAATTCTTTATCAGTATATGCAAGAACAAACGAATATGGTTTTTTAGAAACTCCTTATCGTAAAGTAAAAGAAGGAATGGTGACAAATGATATTCATTATCTTTCTGCTATTGAAGAAGGTAATTATATTATTGCTCAAGCAAATACTAATATTAAAAGTAATGGTAGATTAAAAGAAGAATTGATTACTTGTAGAAATAAAGGGGAATCAAGTTTATTTCATTTTTCTCAAGTAAATTATATGGATGTTTCGACTCAGCAGATTGTTTCGGTTGGAGCTTCTTTAATTCCTTTTTTAGAACATGATGACGCAAATAGAGCTTTAATGGGCGCTAATATGCAGAGACAAGCAGTACCTACTTTAAAATCAGAAACTCCATTAGTTGGAACAGGCATGGAAAGAGCTGTAGCAGTAGACTCTGGAGTAACAATTATTGCGAAAAGAAGTGGAATAATACAATATGTAGATTCTTCTAGAATTGTTGTTAAAGTTAATGATGATGAAACATTAATAGGTCAATCTAGTATTGATATTTATAATTTGACAAAATATACGAAATCTAATCAGAATACTTGTATTAATCAAAATCCATGCGTTTTTTTATATGATGAAATAAAAAAAGGAGATGTTATTGCTGATGGACCTGCTACTGATTTAGGAGAATTAGCTTTAGGGCAAAATATGCGGATAGCATTTATGCCTTGGAATGGATATAATTTTGAAGATTCGATTTTAATTTCTGAAAGAATTGTTAAAGAAGATAAATTTACTACAATACATATTCAAGAATTATCTTGTATATCTCGTGATACCAAGCTTGGACCAGAAGAAATTACATCTGATATACCTAATGTTGGAGAAGCAGCTTTATCAAAATTAGATGAATCAGGTATTGTGTATATAGGAGCGGAAGTTGTTAGTGGTGATATATTAATAGGAAAAGTTACACCTAAAGGAGAAACACAATTAACTCCAGAAGAAAAATTATTAAGAGCTATATTTGGAGAAAAAGCTTCTGATGTAAAAGATTCTTCTTTGAGAGTTCCAAATGGTTCTTCTGGTACTGTTATTGATGTACAGATTTTTACTCGAGATGGAATTAAAAAAGATAAACGAGCATTAGAAATTGAATCAATGCAACTAAAAGAAATTCAAAAAGATTTACAAGAAGAGTTAAAAATATTTGAATCGAGTTTAGTTTTGCGTATAAAACAATTGTTATTAAGTGAGGGTATATCTAAAGAGAAATTAGAAAAATTACCTCATGAAAAATGGTTAAATATTGTTTTAAACAATGAACTTAAGCAAGAAAAATTAAATCAATTGATTTTGCAATTTAATAATTTAAAAAAAGAATTTAAAAAAAAATTAGAATTACAAAGGAGAAAGATTATTCAAGGAGATGATTTAGCTCCGGGTATTTTAAAGGTTGTAAAAGTATATATTGCAGTCAAAAGAAATATTCAAACTGGAGATAAAATGGCAGGTAGACATGGTAATAAAGGTGTTATATCTAAAATTAATCCAGTAGAAGATATGCCATATGATATTAACGGCAATCCAGTTGATATTGTTTTAAATCCATTAGGAGTTCCTTCAAGGATGAATATTGGTCAAATATTAGAAATACATTTAGGAATGGCTGCAAAAGGGATTGGAGATAAAATTAGTTCATATTTATCTAATAGTAAAAAAAATATTGCTAATTTAAGAAATTTTATACAGCAAGCTTATGATGTTGGAGAAAATTTGCGTCAAAAAGTAGATCTTTCATTATTTTCAGATCAGGAAATATTGCAATTAGCAAATAATTTAAAAAATGGTATGCCTATAGCAACACCTGTATTTGACGGAGCGCAAGAAACAGAAATAAAAAAGTTTTTAGAATTAGCGGACTTGCCGAAATCTGGACAAATAGATCTTTTTGATGGCAGAACAGGAGAAAAATTTGAGAGACCTGTAACGGTTGGTTACATGTATATGTTAAAATTAAATCATTTAGTAGATGATAAAATGCATGCAAGATCTACTGGTTCTTATAGCTTAGTTACACAACAACCTTTAGGAGGTAAAGCTCAATTTGGAGGTCAGCGTTTTGGAGAAATGGAGGTCTGGGCTTTAGAAGCATATGGAGCTTCTTATACTTTACAAGAAATGTTAACTGTTAAATCGGATGATGTTAATGGTCGAACTAAAATGTATAAAAATATTGTTGATGGAAATTATCATATGGAACCAGGTATGCCTGAATCGTTTAATGTACTGCTGAAAGAAATTAGATCATTAGCAATTAATATTGAATTAGAAAATGAATAAGTATTAAATTTTTAAGAGTAATCAATTTAAAATATTAAAAACCATATAACTAGATCACTTCGGATTTTTTTGTTCCGACGAGAGCCAAATCTGTGAAAGACTTATTAAAATTCCTTAAAACACAAAATAAAAATGAAGAATTTGATGCCATTAAAATTGCATTAGCTTCTCCAGACATGATTCGTTCATGGTCTTTTGGTGAAGTAAAAAAACCAGAAACTATAAATTATCGTACATTTAAACCAGAAAGAGATGGCCTATTTTGTGCTAGAATTTTTGGACCTGTAAAAGATTATGAGTGTTTATGTGGGAAATATAAACGCTTAAAACATAGAGGTGTAATTTGTGAAAAATGTGGAGTAGAAGTCACTCAAAGCAAAGTACGTCGTGATCGTATGGGTCATATTGAATTAGCGGCTCCTATTGCTCATATATGGTTTTTAAAGTCTTTACCTTCTCGGATAGGTTTACTGTTAGATATGCCTTTAAGGGACATAGAAAGAGTTTTATATTTTGAATCCTATGTGGTTATTGATGGAGGTATTACTAGTTTTGAAACGGGGCGTGTTTTAACAGAAGAACAATATTTAAATGCATTAGATGAATTTGGAGATGAATTTAATGCAAAAATGGGTGCTGAAGCCATACAGTTACTATTAAAAAAAATAGAAATTAAAAATGAATGTATCCGATTAAGAATTGAGTTAAAAGAAAGTAATTCGGAAACTAAACGAAAAAAGTTAACTAAAAGAATAAAATTATTAGAATCTTTTTTACATTCTAGCAATAAACCTGAATGGATGATTTTAACTGTATTACCTGTACTTCCTCCAGACTTAAGGCCATTAGTTCCGTTAGATGGAGGTAGATTTGCTACTTCTGATTTAAATGATTTATATCGAAGAGTAATTAATAGAAACAATCGATTAAGAAGATTATTAGATTTATCGGCTCCTGATATCATTATTAGAAATGAAAAGCGTATGTTACAAGAAGCTATTGATGCTTTATTAGATAATGGAAGAAGAGGAAGAGCAATAACAGGATCTAATAAACGACCCTTAAAATCGTTAGCTGATATGATTAAAGGAAAACAAGGAAGATTTCGGCAAAATTTATTAGGTAAAAGAGTTGATTATTCTGGTCGCTCAGTAATTACTGTAGGTCCTTATTTGAAGTTAAACCAATGCGGTTTACCAAAAAAAATGGCATTAGAATTATTTAAACCTTTTATATATGGAAAATTAGAATTACGTAATTTAGCTAGTACAATTAAAGCAGCAAAAAAAATGGTAGAGAGAGAAGAATCAGTAGTATGGGATATATTAGACGAAGTAATAAAAAAACATCCAGTATTATTAAATAGAGCTCCAACATTACATCGGTTAGGAATTCAAGCTTTTGAACCTATCCTTATTGAAGGAAAGGCAATACAATTACATCCTCTTGTATGTGCAGCATATAATGCTGATTTTGACGGTGATCAGATGGCAGTACATGTTCCTTTAACTGCCGAAGCTCAGTTAGAAGCTAGAGCATTAATGATGTCAACAAATAATATTCTTTCTCCAGCAAATGGTGAGCCTATTATAGTTCCATCTCAAGATGTTGTATTAGGATTATATTATATGACACGAGAAAAAATTAATGCAAAAGGTGAAGGGATGCTATTGAGTAGCGCTCAAGAAGCAGAACGTTTGTATTATTTGGGAATGGTAGACTTGCATGCGTTAGTAAAAGTAAAAATAACTGAATATACTAAGAAAAAAGATAACAGTTTAGTTAAATCTACATATATTGCTTCAACTACTATTGGTAGAGCAATCTTATGGACCATTATACCAAAAGGTCTTTCTTTTTTTATGATTAATCAAGTTTTAGGAAAAAAATCAATTTCGATGATGCTGAATACTTGTTATCGGGTATTAGGATTAAAAGAAACTGTTTTATTTGCAGATCAAATTATGTATACAGGTTTTAATTTTGCTACAAAATCAGGAGCTTCAGTTGGTATCGATGATATGGTTATACCTGAAGAAAAAAATGAAATTATTTTAGAAGCAGAAAATGAAGTATCTGAAATTCAAGAACAGTTTCAATCTGGTTTAGTGACTTCAGGGGAGAGATATAATAAAGTTATAGATATTTGGGCAGTTGCTAATGAAAGGGTTGCCAAAGCAATGATGAAAAATTTGTCTACTGAAATTAAAGTAAATAAAATAGGTAAAATAGAACAACAAATTTCATTTAATAGTATTTTTATGATGGCTGATTCAGGAGCTAGAGGTTCAGCGGCTCAAATTAGACAGCTAGCAGGAATGAGGGGGTTAATGGCAAAACCAGATGGCTCAATTATAGAAACTCCTATTACCGCAAATTTTAGAGAAGGATTGAATGTATTACAATATTTTATTTCAACACATGGAGCAAGAAAAGGTCTAGCTGATACGGCTTTGAAAACTGCTAATTCTGGATATTTAACGCGTCGATTGGTAGACGTTGCGCAAGATTTGGTTGTAACAGAGGATGATTGTGGAACTCATGAAGGTATTACTATGACTCCTGTGATTGAAGGTGGTGAAGTAAAAGAGCCTTTGCGAGATAGAGTTTTAGGTAGAGTAACTGCAGAAAAAATATTATCACCAGATAACAAAAAAATTGTGTTAATTAAACGTAATGTTGTCCTTAACGAACAATTATGCGATATTTTAGAAACGAATTCTATTGATAACGTTAAAGTACGTTCAGTAGTTAATTGTGAAACAGATTTTGGTGTTTGTGCTTATTGTTATGGTCGAGATTTAGCGCGAGGAAGTCTAGTTAAAAAAGGTGAAGCAATAGGGGTAATTGCTGCACAATCTATTGGAGAACCTGGAACGCAGCTTACGATGAGAACTTTCCATATTGGAGGTGCGGCATCTAGAATGGCAACAGAATCTAATATACAAGTAAAGAATACTGGAACAATAAAATTACAGTATGCAAAATTTGTTATTAATTCGTTAGGAAAAATAATTATTACTTCAAGAAACGCTGAATTACAAATGATTGATAAATATGGGAGAATTAAAGAAAGTTATAAAATACCTTATGGTACGATAATTGAAAAGCAAGATGGTTCTATTGCAAAATCTGGTGAAATTATTGCAAAATGGGATCCTCATACTATGCCTGTCATTACTGAAGTAAATGGTTTTATAAAATTTTTAGATATGATTGATGGTCAAAGCATTATACGTCAAACAGATGAACTGACTGGATTAACTTCAATCATTATTTTAGATACATCCGAAAGGACTGTTTTAGGAAAAGATTTAAGACCTGCTTTAAAAATTGTTGATAATGAAGGTAAAGATGTTTTGTTACCTGGTACTGATATGCCTGCTCAGTATTTTTTACCAGGAAAAACTATAGTACAATTAAATGATACTAGTGCAATTTGTTCAGGAGATACACTTGCTAGAATTCCTCAAGAATCAGGAGGAACTAAAGATATTACTGGAGGATTACCAAGAGTTGCAGATTTATTTGAAGCTAGAAAATCTAAAGAATTAGCGATATTAGCTGAAGTTAGCGGTATTATTTCTTTTGGTAGAGAAACTAAAGGTAAAAGAAGATTGATTATTACTCCAATCAATAATGAATCTATTCATTATGAAGAAATGATTCCAAAATGGAGACAGCTTAATGTATTTGAAGGTGAAAGGGTTGAGAAAGGAGATGTAATATCTGATGGACCTGAATCTCCCCATGATATATTAAGATTACGTGGAGTAGAGTCAGTTACGAAATATATTGTTAATGAAGTTCAAGATGTTTACCGTTTACAAGGAGTAAAAATAAATGATAAACATATTGAAGTAATTGTACGACAAATGTTAAGAAAAGCAACAATAATATTTTCTGGTGATTCTGATTTTTTAAATGGAGAGCAAGTAGAATACTCCAAGATAAGAACAAAAAATATACAATTACATTTAGAAAATAAAAAATCAATTATTTTTAGTCGCGATTTATTAGGTATTACTAAAGCTTCTTTAGCGACAGAATCTTTTATATCAGCTGCTTCATTTCAAGAAACTACCAGAGTATTAACTGAATCTGCTGTAGCGGGTAAAAAAGATGATTTAAGAGGATTAAAGGAAAACGTAATTGTTGGTCGGTTAATTCCAGCTGGAACAGGATATTCGTATCACAAAGAACGTTTATTACATAGGCAAAAACAACTAAACAAAATGTTATTAAAAAAAAATGATTCTTATAATTCTACTTTATCTTCTGCTGAAGAAGCTTCAGCTAATTTATCAGAAATGTTGAATTCTGATTTTAATTAAAAAATTTTTTGTTCTAAAGTATAACAATATTTTTTAATTATATCTTGAAAACTAATTATTTTGTAGTTTTCAAGATGGATATGTTAATTGGTATTAAAATTATTGATTAAAATTCATAAATAGTGAATATATTAATGTTAAATATGAAAACAAATAAAAACGCATTAATTAGCGTTTTCGATAAAACGAATATTTTAATTATAGCCTTAGAATTAAAAAAAAATAATTTTACAATATTTGCCACCGAGAATACATATTTATATCTTATTAAAAATAATATCAAAGCAAAAAAGTTATCTCAATACATTAATTTTCCAGAAATAATGAATGGGAAAGTAAAAACTTTACATCCAAAAATTTTAGGAGGAATATTATATAATTATCATTTAGATCATTTAGATATTAAAGAACATAAAATTATATTGTTTAGTATAGTAATCATTAATTTTTATCCATTTAATAATAAAAAATTAAATTTACATACTCAATCTAGCCAAGAAAATGTATTAAATAACATAGATATTGGGGGACCGGCTTTAGTTAGAGCTGCTGCAAAAAATTATAATAATGTTGTTATATTAACTGATTATAATGATTATCACCTTATTATAAAAATATTACAAAATAATGATAATAAAGATAATATTTTTAAATGCGAACGTCGTCTTATGAAAATATTTGCAGAAAAAGCTTTTAAGTATACTTGTTTATATGATTATTCTATTTATGAGTATTTTTTTTCTAGAATAAATAAAAAATCTTTTTCAGATACTATTTTGATAAATGTAAATAAAAAAAATAATCTTAGATATGGAGAAAATTTACATCAACAAGCTGCATTATATGCTGCTAATAATTATAATACAAATACCCAATCTATTATTGGATGTTCTCAGATTCAGGGTAAGCAACTGTCTTATAATAACATATTAGATGCTGATGTTGCTTTAGAATGTATTAAAGAATTTAATTTTACGACATGTGTTATTGTCAAACATGGTAATCCGTGTAGTGTTGCTTTAAGAAATAGCGCTTTAGAATCTTACTATTCTGCATATTCCAATGATCCTATATCTTCTTTTGGAGGTGTTATTGCTTTAAATCAAAAAATAGATCTAATTTTAGCTCAATATATTATTGACAATCAATTTGTAGAAGTTATTATCGCTCCAGATATTGATTTAAAGGCGCGTGAATTATTCAATTTAAAACCTAATATTAGACTTTTAATTTGTGGTTATGATGATAATAATAATAGTAGTGAGCATGTTGATAATCAACCAAGTTATCACTTGAAACAAATAAATAATGGATTATTAATACAGAGTACAGATTCAATAATTTCTAATAAGGATATTGCAAATTGGGAAACAGTTAGTTATAAAAAACCAAGTAAAGAAGAGATAGAAGACTGTGTTTTTGCTTTAAAAGTATCAAAGTTTGTTAAGTCTAATTCTATTGTGTATGTGCAAAATCAACAAACTCTTGCAATTGGAGGAGGTCAAACAAGTAGAATTGACGCTGTTGGAATTGCTAATTATAAGTTAAATAAAAATAACAATGTATTACATAACAAACATTTGATTATGTCTTCAGATGCATTCTTTCCATTTAAAGATTCAGTCGAAAGTGCTTTTTTAAATGGAATTTCATGCATTATTCAGCCAGGTGGATCAATTCGAGATCAAGAAGTAATTAATACTGTAAATAAATATGGTATGAAAATGATTTTTACGCATAAACGTTATTTTAAACATTAATAAAAATTGTTTTTATGAGAAATTATAAATATAGTTTACTGACATTTTTTTAAATATATATGATTATATAAATAAAAATTAATGAATTTTTATATCAATTGTATTATTCTATATTACTTATACATAAGTAATATAGAATTTTTTTAATTTATAGTTCTTTACGTATTTCTATAGCTGCTTTTACCATTGATGATAAAGCTTTCTTTGTTTCATCCCAATTTCTAGTTTTTAATCCACAATCTGGGTTAACCCATAATCTTTTTTTATCAATATGTTTTATTGCTTTTTTTAGAAGATTTTTTATATTACTAATAGATGGAATATTGGGAGAATGTATATCATAAACGCCAGGACCTATTTCATTAGGATAATTAAATGCTTTAAATAGTTCTAATAACTCCATATCAGAGCGAGAAGTTTCAATTGTGATTACGTCAGCATCTAATTGAGTAATAGCTTCCATAAAATCGTTAAATTCACAATAACACATATGAGTATGAATTTGAGTGGAATCTTTTACTTCAGCGCAACTTAATTTAAAACAAAAAATAGCCCATTTTAAATACAAACCCCATTCTTTTTTATGTAATGGTAATCCTTCACGTAAAGCAGGTTCATCTATTTGAATAATATTAATTCCTGATTTTTCTAGTGATAAGACTTCATCTTGTAATGATAATGCGATTTGTTTAGCTATGATTTCTTTTGGTAAATCTTCTCGAGGAAAAGACCATTGTAAAATAGTTACTGGTCCAGTTAACATTCCTTTTACAGGTTTTTGTGTTAAACTTTGAGCATAACATGTAAATTCTGTAGTTATATTTTTTTTTCTACTAATATCTCCAATGATAATAGGTGGTTTAACACAACGAGATCCATAGCTTTGAACCCAGCCATTATTAGTAAAAGCAAATCCATTTAAATATTCACTAAAATATTCAACCATATCATTTCTTTCTGGTTCTCCATGTACTAAAACGTCTAATCCTAACATTTCTTGTTCTTCAATAACTTTTTTTATTTCTTTTTTTATTTCATTATTATAAAATCGTTCATTAATTAAATTATTTTTAAAATCTGATCTTAATTTACGTATTGAATCAGTTTGAGGAAAAGATCCAATAGTAGTAGTTGGTAACACAGGTAATTGTAATAATTTTTTTTGTTCTATCGCCCTTACTTCATATTTATTATTTCTATTTGGAATAAATGATTCAATTGATTGGAGTCTTTTTTGTACTTCTGGATTGTGTACTAATTTTGAATTAGTTCTAATTAATATAGGTTCAACCCATTTTGTCAATATATTAACGTTATCATTTTGTAATGCATTTTTTAATATGCATAGTTCATAACATTTTTGCACAGCAAAAGCAAACCAACTTTTTATTTCTTTATTAAGATACTTTTCATCTTTTAAATCAATGGGTGAATGTAATAATGAGCAAGATGTACTCAAAAAAAATTGTTTTCTAGTATACTGAATTTTTTTAATTTGATAAAACCAATTAATTAAGTCTGTTTTCCAAATATTGCGACCATTAACGATTCCTAAAGAAAATAACCAATCTTCTGGAATGATTGTATTTAAAATATTTAGATTTTTTTTAGAGTTAATAATATCAATATGTAAACCTTGTATTGGGAGATTACAAATAGTATCTATATTATGACTAATATCACCAAAATAAGTTGTTAATAAAATATTATTTTGTTTATTATCGTTTAGATTATAATAAGTTTTTTCAAAAGCTTTTAGCCATTCAGAAGGCAATTCTAATGTAAGTATTGGTTCATCAATTTGAATCCAATCAATATTTCTTTTATTAATTTCTGAAAGAATATAATGATAAATAGGTAAAATAGAATCTAGTAAATCTAATTTATTAAAATGTTCTCCTTTAATTTTTCCTAACCATAAATAACTTAAAGGTCCAAGTAAAACAGGTTTTACACGATAACCATATGTAATTGCTTCATCTACTTCGTCTATTAGTTGGTTCCAACTATATTGAAACTGAGTATTTTTTGAAAATTCAGGTACAATATAATGATAATTAGTATTAAACCATTTAGTCATTTCTGAAGCGAAGGATTTTGGACCTGTAGGAGCAGCGCCTCTTGCAATACGGAATAATGTATCAATATTAATTACGGTATTTTTTTGGTCGATATGCCTTTTTGGTATGTTACCTAACATCATTGATGTTGTTAGAACATGATCATACCAAGCAAAATCCCCTACTGTTACCAAATCTATTCCTGATTTAACTTGTTGTTCCCAATTATTTTTTCTTAATATTTTACCTACTGTAAATAATTGTTCTTGCGATATTAAACCTTTCCAATAATTTTCTTGAGCTTTTTTTAATTCTCGATCTTTTCCTATTCTAGGATATCCAACCACATGATTTAAAATATTCATTCTAACATCTCCAAAATATTTTATATACAAAATAAAAATGAACTATGTGTTATACTGATTAAATTTTTGTATTTCTGATAGTATGAAAAAATATATGATTTAAATCATTTTTAATTTATATATAAATATTGAATTTTATACAATTATTTATTGTAAATAATTTTATAATTATATATGTAAATATACATTTATTTTTTATCAATTTATTAATTCAAAAATTAAATGAAGTATATATTTAATATATTTTATATATGTATAATCATGCGTTAATTATAATTATGCAACATATTTAAAATTTAGTGTATATTATAGATATAATAAATTATGCAGATAAAAATTTCAGTTTTAGTTTATATGTATCAATATAAATTGATAACTTTTTGTATTCTATACCGTAAATATAATTTGATGTAATTAATAAATAAAAAGGAAAAATAAAAAATTAACATTTTTAAAATTATAATATTTTTAATATTAATTAAAATTACAATAAAAATTATTAACTATTTATTATAAAATAATAAAATTAATACATATAGATTAGATATTTTTAATGAACAATATGTAAATTGATTTATTTTTAACTTTATAGTTTTAATTGTTATTTATTTGCATATTTTTTTGTTTTTTATAAAAGTATTATATAAACAATATGCAACTGCGTCTTCGTTATTACTACCTATTATTGGAACATCAGGTAAGCTTTTTTTTAATTCTATGTCTCCATTTTTCATTATAAAACTATTACCTGATATTGATAGCATATCTTTATCATTCATGCCATCTCCAAACGCAATGCAATTATTTAATGAAAGATTTAGTTTTTTTAATAAAAAAATTAAAGCTGTGCCTTTAGATACTTTATTTTTATTTATTTCTAAGCAATTTTTTTTTGAAAAAGTAGTAGTAATTTTATTTTTAAATTTTTTTTGTAAATAAGATTGTATAATTTTTAGTTGAGAATAGTTATTAGAGGTAAAAAAAATTTTTTCTGCGTTTTTATTTTTAAAAAAATTTTTAGTATAGAGTTGATTTTTTATGCTAAATGAATTTAATAGTTTTAGATTCGTGTCAATATTTTTATTTGTATACCATTTATTTTTAAAATAAATGTGAGTAATTATATCTTGTTTTAAATAAAACATTTGACTTAATTGTAAGGTAATATCTGTTTTTATATTATTATTATAAATTTTTTTTCCATCGTTATTGTATATTTCTGCTCCATTACAAGTAATCATAAAAGCTTGAATATTTAGTTGATTTTTGATTTTCCATGTATCAGCAAAATTGCGACCTGTTGATATAACAAAAATAGTTTCTTTATTAATAATTTTTTTTAAAATATTACGAGTATAATTACTTATATTATAATTAGATGTTAGTAAAGTTCCGTCTAAATCACATGTAATAATTTGATGCATTTTTTATTAAACCTTTTTATTTGCAATAAATTTATTTATTAACTAAAGTAATACGTTTCAAAAACTCTTTAATAAAAGATTTATTTATAATAAAAAATTTTATGTTAATTTTTTGATTATTCCATTTAATATTATTAAAATTAAATAATTCATATTTTAATATGAATATTAAGTATTTTTTAATATTTTGTTGATGAATATATTATTAATAAATGTAGTTATTATTATTTTAATACAATTGTTTAAGATAAAAATTTTACTTATTAATAGTATTTTGTATATAGTAGTTAATATTATTTTAATAATTAGAAATTTATTCCATTAACAATAAATTTATTAAAAATAGAAATATTTTTAACAAATTTTTACAAAATAATTGATAAAAATAAATTATAATTAATTATTAAGTTAATAAGAATTAAAAATTAATTTTTAATTGAATTATATTTATTATTGAAATACAAATTTCATTTGTAATTTAATTACATTAAAATCAAAACTGATATATTTTAAATTTTTTTATTAATTCTTTTCTATTTCTATTTTTAATTTTTTCATTGCGTTTTTTTCTAATTGTCGTACTCTTTCTGCTGAAATCCCGTAATGTTTTGCAATTTTTTGTAAAGTTTCTTTATTTTTTTCATCTAACCAACGAGCACGAATAATATGTAGACTACGTTTATCTAATATTGATAAAGCATCAGTTAATTTATTAGCTGAATGAATATTCCAATCATTTTTTTCTAAATAGTTTGCAAAATTGGAAGAATAATCGTTTAAATATGCATAATTATTATATTTTTGTTTTCCATCAATGTATTCTTCTTCAGGTGTAGGATTAAAAGCAATGTCTTGGGCAGACATTCGTGATTCCATTTCTCTAACATCATTACTGGTAACTCCTAGTTCTTTTGCAACAATTTCTAATTCATTATTATTAAACCATCCTAGTCGTTGTTTATTTTTTCTAAGATTAAAAAATAATTTACGTTGAGATTTCGTAGTTGCGACTTTAACAATACGCCAATTTTTTAAAACATATTCATGTATTTCTGATTTTATCCAATGTACAGCAAATGAAACTAATCTAACACCTACTTCGGGATTAAATCTTTTAACAGCTTTCATTAATCCAATGTTTCCTTCTTGAATTAAATCAGCTTGTAATAATCCGTACCCAGAATAGTTTCTAGAAATATGAATAACAAAACGTAAATGTGATAAAATTAAAGTTTTTGCTGCATCTAAGTCTCCTTTATAATATAAAAGATGAGTGAGTTTTTTTTCTTTTTCTAAAGATAACATTGGCCAATTATTTGCTGCTCTTATATATGCATCTAAATTTTCTAAAGGAGTAAAAGACAACTTTTGCATTTTATGAATCATTTTTTGTCTCTATTATTTTTATTTGCTGATTTAATTTAAATAAATTTAGATTAGATAGAATCTATTTTATAGTCTACTTTATCAAAAATAATAAATCAAAGAATATATTTTCTTATATACATATCGTATTTAAAAGAAAATCTGATTATAGATAAGAGATCTATATTTATTTAATACTATTTAAAATAATGCTTCAATAAATTTTTTTGCATTAAAGACATCTAGATCTTCTGTTGTTTCTCCAATACCTATATACCTAATAGGAATAGAATATTTTTCTGCGATAGAAAAAATAACACCACCTTTAGCTGTGCCATCTAATTTAGTGATAATTAATCCTGTTATACCTAAATTTTCGTTAAAAATTTTTACTTGATCTATTGCATTTTGTCCACTACAAGCATCAATAACCAGTATAATTTCATTAGGGAAAGTAGGATTAATTTTTTTTGAAACTCGAATAATTTTTTTTATTTCTTCCATTAAGTTTATTTTATTTTGTAATCTTCCAGCTGTATCGGCTATAACAATATCGCTTTTTTTAGATTTTGCTGAATGTAGTGCATCAAAAATAACAGATGCTGGATCAGAATGTGGAAGATGTTTTACAAGAGGGATATTATTTTTTTTTGACCAAAATAATAATTGATTTATACCTGCAGCTCGGAAGGTATCGCCTGCCGCTAAGACAATAGTTTTTCCTTGCTTTTTAAATTTCTCAGATAATTTACCGATTGTTGTAGTTTTTCCTACTCCATTAACTCCTACTACTAAAATAAAAAAAGGTTCATTTTCAGTAATTACTAATGGTTGTTCTACTGTTTTTATAATTGAAAGCATAATTTTTTTTAGTAAAATATATACTTCATCTGGATTTTCTATTTGTTTATTGTTTGCATTATTAATTAGTTGGTTTATAATTTTAGATGTAGTTTTAACTCCTAAATCTGCCATGATTAATTGTTCTTCAATTTTTTTAAATATTGTTTTGTCAATTTCTTTTTTTAAAAATAAATTTTTTATATTAGTAGTAAATTTTTCTTTTGTTTTTTGGAATTTATTACTTAATCGTTGGAAAAAACTATTAGATGAATGAATATTTTCTTTTTTACAAATAATATTTTTTTCTATATTTGTGTTGCTTTCGATAATTTTATTATTTTCATTCGTTTTTTTTGATTGTATAATTTTATTTTTTTGTGTGTTATCTTTTTTTTTTTCTTTTTCTTTTTTTAAATTAAAAAAAGAAAAAAAACTGAATTTTTTTTCTTTTGACATAAATATTTTCCTGATGTTTAATTAAAAATTAATATATTTTTTATAAATTTTACTTATTATAACAAAAAAATTAAATATTTTTATTGTAAATAAATAATTATTTTGATTAAAAATGCAAATAAAAATAAAAAAAAACAACATTAAGATACGTATAACCGGTGGATATTTAAGGTCTCAATATGTATATACTCAAAGAAGTATTAATATGCGACCTACGATATCTATTAGAAGAGAAATGTTATTTAATTGGTTAGATTCATATATTTATGAATCTTCCTGTTTAGATTGTTTTTCTGGAAGTGGAATTTTAAGTATTGAATCAATTTCTCGTCATGCTAAATTTGTTACTGCATTAGAGATTCAAAAAAAAAATATATTATCTATTAGAAGTAATATGAATAGATTATTAATTAATAATGTAAAAATTGTTCATACTAATACATTAAAATGGTTAAATTCTACTAATAATAATAGTTTTGATATAATATTTATTGATCCTCCTTTTTATTTAAATATTATTAACAAAATAATTACTTTGATTTATAAAAATAATTTTACGAAAAAAGATTCTTTAATTTATGTAGAATTTTATGGGAGTGTAGAAGATTTAAAAATTCCAAAATCTTGGAAATTATATAAAATTAAAATGAATAAGAAAAAAAAATATATTTTGTATAAGTGTTTGTCATAAAGAATTTATATTTTGTATAAATTTATAATTTATATATTAATTATTATTAATAAATTAATTTTTATGATAAAAATAATATTTTTAATAATATTTAATTATTTGATTAATTGTTAATTAGTTAAAGGTTATTAATATATGACATATAGTACGTTTACCTCTTTTTTTACAACATTAAAAGTTTTTTCTAAGAATCCTATAAAATCATTATATGGTGCAAAAAACGAAATTCTTGCTGTTTTTAATGAAAACGTTCCAGTAATGTATGTTGTTACTCCTAGAATTATGAAAAAATTATTTTATGTACATAAAAAAAATATTGATTATGATCGATCAATTTTATTGAATAAGTATTTAACAAAAATAGATATTAAAGGAAAAAGTAATAGTTGTAATTATACACCTCAAGGTAAATTTCTTATCTATGATGACTGGAAGCCAGATAATAATTTTTTACATCAAGCACTTATATGGGGTATAAAATTAACAAGCGCACCAAAAAATGAAGAATTATTATCATTTATTTCATATTGGAAAGCAGAAGGAAGATTATTTCATCATATGCAATGGCAACAAAAATTTGCGCGTAGTTTAGAACGTATCAGGTTTATAAAAAATAAACATCATTGTTGTAAAAGAGATATTAATGCATTACCAGTTCCAGATAAAAAAATACCAATAGGTTTTAGAGATAAATAAAATATGGATAATCATAGCAGTTTTTTAAAAAGATTACAGCGATTAATACCAACTCATGTCAAACCAAAATTTAATACTGAACATGATTTGATATCCTGGAATCAGGAACAGGGAAGATTAGCTTCTAAAGCTATATTAAAACACAATCAATCTATAAAAATACAGAAGATTTTAGGAAGATCAGGAATTCGCGAATTGTATATTGATTGTTCATTTGATAACTATAAAATAGAACACAAAGGTCATAAAAAAGTCGTATCTGCAGCTCGACGTTATGCAGAAGAATTTAATGGTAATATAGCAAGTTTTATTTTTTCAGGAAAACCTGGAACTGGTAAAAATCATCTTGCTTCAGCAATCGGAAATCATTTAATACTTAATGGTAAAACTGTATTAATTGTAACTGTTGCAGATTTAATGTCTAATATGAAAGGAACTTTTAGCGATTCGAGTATTATTACCGAAGAAAATTTATTACATAACTTAAGTACAGTAGACTTATTAATGATCGATGAAATAGGAATGCAAACAGAATCACGTTATGAAAAAGTTATTATTAATCAAATAGTTGATAGAAGATCTTCTTCTAAACGTTCTACTGGAATGCTATCGAATTTGGATCATGAGGGAATGCGGTTATTGTTAGGAGAACGTGTTATTGATCGTATGAGATTAGGAAATAGTTTATGGTTGACATTTGAATGGGATAGTTATCGTCAATATGTAAAATAGGAATAAAATGCTAAAATAAATAATAAATTGTTAGTTTATTTTTATTCGACTGACATATTCTTCAGATCGAGTATCTATTTTGATCAAATCTCCTATTTTAATGAATAAAGGTATTTTTACTACAGCTCCTGTGGATAATGTAGCCATTTTGTTTCCCGGATTAATTGAATTTCCTTTAATAGCGTTTGTTATATTAATTACTTTTAATATAACAAAATTGTTTATAGAAATGGAGATAATTTTATTATTCCATATGTTAGCTGAATATTCGTTTTGTTCTACAATCCATTTATAATTATTTCTTAATGTATGTTGATTTATTGAAAATTGTTCAAATGATTGTTTGTCCATAAAAAAATAATTGTTTTGATCTTTATATATGTAAATAACTGAAGTTGTATGCACATTTGCAGCATTAAAATAATCTGTAGCTTTAAATGTTTTATCTAATAACTTTCCTGATATTAAATTACGTAATTTTACCCTAATAAACGCTTGTCCTTTTCCTGGTTTAACAAACTCACTATGTTCTATAGAATAAGGTTCATTTAAAAAAATAATTTTGCTTCCTTTTTTTATGTTATTACTATGTAATATAATCATAATTTTTACTTATTAAATAAAATTTAAATTTATTTAAAACTTTTCACCTTTATATCCAAGGTGAAAAGTTAAAAATATTTATTTAAATTAATTAAAAGATTTTAAATATTAACTGTTATAAAATGTGCTTTTTGAATGTAATTTATGTATTTTTTAATAAAAATGCATAAATTAATTACATCATTCCACCCATTCCACCCATTCCAGCTCCTGGAGGAGGTGTCATATCAGATTTTTCTTCTTTTGGTAAATCAGTCACCATACATTCTGTAGTAATCATTAATCCAGCAACTGAAGCTGCATATTGTAATGCTGATCGAGTTACTTTTGTTGGATCTAATATTCCAAAATCAATCATATTACCGTATTCATCTGTAGCTGCGTTATATCCATAATTTCCTTGACCATCTTTAACATTATTTGTTACAACAGATGGTTCTTCTCCTGAATTAGAAACTATTTGACGTAAAGGTGCTTCCATTGCTCGTACTGCAACTCTAATTCCAACATTTTGGTCTTCGTTTTGCCCAGAAATAGTAGATACTTTTGCTGCTACACGAACTAAAGCTACTCCTCCTCCTGGAACGACTCCTTCTTCTACTGCTGCTCTAGTAGCATGTAAAGCATCTTCTACACGAGCTTTTTTCTCTTTCATTTCAACTTCTGTTGCCGCTCCTACTTTTAATACAGCTACTCCTCCGGATAATTTAGCTAATCTTTCGTTTAATTTTTCCTTATCATAATCGGATGAAGCTTCTTGTATTTCTTGACGAATCTGATTTATTCTACCTTGGATGGTATATTTTTCTCCAATTCCGCCAATTATTGTCGTTGTGTCTTTTGTAATAACTACTCTTTTTGCTTGACCTAGATCTTCTAATGTTGTTTTTTCTAAATCCATTGCTAATTCTTCAGAAATAACAGATCCTGATGTTAAAACAGCTATGTCTTGTAACATTGCTTTTCTACGGTCTCCAAATCCAGGAGCTTTTACCGCTGCTACTTTAACAATACCTCTCATAGAATTTACTACTAATGTTGCTAAAGCTTCACCTTCTAAATCTTCAGAAATAATTAGCAGTGGTTTTCCAGATTTAGCAACTGCTTCTAGAACAGGCAATAGTTCTCTGACATTTGATATCTTTTTGTCCGCCATCAATATATAAGGATTTTCTAATTCTACTAGGCCTGTTTCAGCTTTGTTAATAAAGTAAGGAGATAAGTATCCGCGATCGAATTGCATACCTTTTACTACTTCTAATTCATTTTGTAATCCAGTTCCTTCTTCTACTGTAATTACACCATCGTTTCCTACTTTTTCCATAGCTTCAGCTATTAATGCTCCAACTTTTTCATCGGCATTTGCAGAAATGGTTCCTACTTGTGTAATTGCTTTTGAATCAGAACAAGGTACAGACATGTTTTTAAGTTCTTCTACCGCATTAATTACTGCTTTATCAATTCCTCTTTTTAAATCCATAGGATTCATTCCAGCAGCAACAGCTTTTAATCCTTCATTTACAATCGATTGTGCTAATAAAGTAGCTGTTGTTGTACCATCACCAGCAGCGTCATTTGCTTTAGAAGCTACTTCTTTTACCATTTGAGCGCCCATATTTTCAAATTTATCTTCTAACTCGATTTCTCGTGCAACAGAAACTCCATCTTTTGTTATACTTGGAGCTCCGAAAGATTTATCTAAAATTACATTACGTCCTTTTGGTCCTAGAGTTACTTTAACAGCATCTGCTAATATGTTAACACCTCGAAGCATTTTAATTCGCGCTTCATTTCCAAATTTTACGTCTTTCGCTGCCATTTTAGAGGTTTCCTTTAAAAGTAATTTTTAATTAAATAACGGATTAAATTTATTTTTCAACAATTGCTAAAATGTCACCTTCTGTTAAAATTAAAACTTCTTCATTATCAATTTTTTCAGTTTTAGCACCGTAACTTTCATTAAAAATAACAACATCACCAACTTTAACATCTAATGGTTTGATTTTACCATTTTCTAAAACTCTACCATTTCCTATTGCAATAACGGTTCCGCGTGTTGATTTACCTGCAGCTGATCCAGTTAATACTATTCCACCTGCTGATTTTAATTCAACTTCGTTGCGTTTAACGATAATACGATCGTGCAATGGACGAATGTTCATTTTAAGATCTCCTTTTGTTTTAATCAGTCCAATCGATCATTATATTATAATAAGTATTTAAATATATATATATGGATTAAATTAGAGACTTTCAAGGGTAATAATATTTAAATTTAAAAATTTATTTTTAACAAAAACTTTAAAATTATTTATTTTAAATAAAATTTGACGAAATCGATTAATTAATATATATTACTCAGAATCGATGCCCGAATAGCTCAGTCGGTAGAGCAGGGGACTGAAAATCCCCGTGTCGGTGGTTCAATTCCGCCTTCGGGCAATTTTTATTAATTCACAACATTAAATATTATTTAAATATAAAATTTTATTTTATGTATTACATAACAGTGTATATGTTCATATACATTTTATTTTCCGATACAAAATTCAGAAAAAATTTTTTTTAATACTGTTTCTGACGAATCACAATGAATAATTTCTTGTAGTAAATTAATAGCAATTCTTAAACTTTCTGACAGCAATTCTAAATTATGATTTTTTTTCCAATTTGTTAATGATTGTGATAATTCTATAAATACTTGATTAATTATAATTAAATGTCTTCTCCTAGTTGTAAAAATACTTTCTTTAGAATTATTTTTTTTATATTTATGAAATAAATAATTTGTTAATAATTTTAATCCAATATTATTTTTCGCAGAAATATAAATATGTGTTGTATTTTTATTTTTTTTAATTATAGGAGTTAATGATAATAAATCTATTTTATTAAAAATAATACAATATGATTTATCTTGCAGTAATTCATTTTCTATTTTTTTATAATATTCTTTATTTATTTTATATTTTTTTAAGTCTATAACGAATAGTACATGGTCAGCCAAATGAATCATTTTTTTTGTTTTTTTTATTCCGATTTTTTCAATTATATTATCACTTTTTCTTAATCCAGCTGTATCAGTAACAATGAATGACAATCCTTTAATTTGAATTTTTTGATGGATTAAATCTCTTGTTGTACCTGCTATGTTGGTTACAATAGATGTGTTATCTTTTGATAACATATTTAGTATAGTGGATTTTCCAGAATTAGGAGGTCCGCAGATAACTATTTTAGCCCCTTCTTTTAAAATTATTCCTTCTTTATCACTATTTTTAATTTTTAATAAAAATTTTAATGTTGTATTTAATGTATTTTCAATGACATTAAGATTGAGCATTAAACCTTCCTCTTCAGAAAAGTTTAATTCAGTTTCTAATAAAACATTGATATCAGATATATTTTTTATTACATTTTTAATGTGTTTAGAAAAATCTCCTTGCATTATTTTTAGTGATAGTTGAATTGAACTTACTGATTCAGCATTGATTAAATCAGCGATTCCTTCTGCTTGTGTTAAATCTATTTTATTATTTAAGACAGCGCGTTGTGTAAATTCCCCAGGTTTTGCCAATCGTATATGTTTAATTGTTAAAATATTTTTTATTAATAAGTCAATAATTAAATCATTTCCATGCCCTTGTAATTCTAATACGTCTTCTCCTGTAAAGGAATTAGGTTTTGGGAATAAAATAGCTATCCCCGTATCTAGAATATTACCTTTTACGTCAAAAAAATTAGAATATGTTGCTACACGAGGGGATGGTAAACATTTTAATATTAATTGAGCAACTTCAATTGTTTTTTTTCCTGAAATTCTTAATATACCTATTCCTGATTTTCCAGGAGATGTAGACTGAGCAACAATAGTTTGCATATCATACACAATAATTAGTCTCGTTATGAATAATTTCTTTGATTAAAAATTAATAGATTTTAAACTTTTATATTTTTAAACATTATTTTATTTTGAAATATTGTGATTAAATTACTAACTGTATAGTATAAAACTAATCCTGATGGAAACCATAGAAAAAATATAGTAAAAATAAAAGGCGTTAGTTGCAGTATGATGTCTTGTATAGATGATTTGTTTTGATCATTAAGTGTATTATTTTTTTGAATAAAAAACATAGTAATACCCATACAAATAGGTAATACATAGTATGGATCTTTATCTGATAAATCTTGAATCCATAGGATAAAAGGGGCATGTCTTAATTCTACTGAACTCATTAACATATAATATAGTGCTAAAAAAAGAGGCATTTGAATTAATGCTGGAAAGAGACTTCCTAAAGGATTAACTCCTTCTTTTTTGTATAAAATGATCATTTCTTCAGTTAGTTTTTGTTTATCATGAGCGAATTTTTTTTTAATATTTTCTACTAAAGGTTGTATTTTTTTTATTTTAGATATTGCAATATATTGAGCTTTACTAATTGGATACATACATAATTTCATGATAAAAGTGATGGCAATAATAGAAAATCCCCAATTATGAAAAAAATTATTTAATATTTTAAGTAATTTAAATAGAGGTTGTGATAGAAACCATAACCATCCATAGTTTATTGTTAAATCTAAATGGGGAGCAACTGCAGCCATTTTATCTTGAATTTCTGGACCAACCCATAATGTTGATATTAAATTAGTAACATTTTTTGCTGGTATATGAATAATATCTGTTTTATATCCTATAGCTGCAATATTTTTTTCTAAATAATTGGTGAATATATGGTTTTTATAGGATGTATTTTTTGGAATCCATGCAGATACAAAGTATTTTTGTAACATTGCAATCCATCCATTTTTTGTCGATATTTTTAAATTTGCTTTATTTTGTATATCTGTAAATTTATACTTACTATATTTATTATTATCAGTAGAGTATGCAACCCCTCTAAAAATTTGTAAGGCAATATTATTATTCTCATGTTGTTTACTTTTTGGTTGGACAATGCTTTGTATTAAACGATTAAACATAATCATATCAATGGATTGATTAGTATTATTTATAACTTTAAATTTTACATCGACAGCGTAACTATTTTTTTTTAAAACAAAAGTTTTAATATATTTAATACCAGATTTAGAAATAGATAATAGAGGTACTTCTATTATAGAATTTTGATTTGTTAAGATAAAATCATTTTTTTTAGTTTGATAATTTAATCGGTAATTTTTTTGAAATTCATGACCTAAATATTTTGATTTTATTATATCATTTTGCGCTTGATATATAAAATTATGAGATGTTTCTAATAATTTTAAATCGTTTTTAGAATTTAGCGTATCTTTAAATTTTAATAATTCTGTTTGTACAATATCTCCTCCTTTTTTATCAATTGTTAATTTGATTACATCGTTTTTTATTGTTATAAATGATAATGGGTTTATTTTCGTTGTTATTAACGAATCATCATGATTAAAATTTTCAATTTTTATTGAACTATGATTTGCTTCAATATTTTTTTTCCAAACAGCGCAGGAGATTATTAAAGCAACGAAAGAAGAAACAAGAATAAAATTGCGTAACAGATTCATTATTTATATTCTCACATTTATCTGTTTTAATTATTTTTATAATTTTATATTTTCTATTTATTAATAAATGAAATTTATAATTTTTTTTATTAGTTGTATTTTTAAAGATTTATTTTTTATGTATTAAATTAATTAAAGAGTATCTATTCCATAATTTATTTATTTTATTAAAAAAAATATTATTTTTTAAAAAAATAGAAAATTGTTTTATAATCACTATAAAATCCATATGCATTAAATTATGTTGTAAAATTCTAAATGATTCTTTAATTAATCGTTTTACTTTATTTCGTATGGTTGCATATTTAATTTTTTTTTTAGAAATACTAATTCCTAAACGAGGGAATAGTAAAGAATTTGGTTTTCCGAGAATAATTAATTCTTTATTAGTAACTTTATATGATTTTTTAAAAACTTTTTTAAATTGAATGGGAGTTAACAGGCGCAACTCCCGAGGATATGAAAATATAATATTCATACTCTATGTAGTTAAATTTATTAGTTAGAAGAAACAGTTAACTTACTACGTAATTTAGCTCTACGTCTAGATAAAATGTGTTTTCCGTTTTTATCTGACATTCGAGATCGAAATCCATGTAAACGATTGCGTTTTAATAAAGATGGTTGAAAGGTACGTTTCATACTAAAGTTATCCGTTATGAATATTGTTTTACATTTAATAATAGTATTTTAAATTAATTTTATATTTGGTTATACAGAAATATTTTTTAATTTATATAAAAAAAATAAAATTAATTATTATTAAATAAATTTGTTTGAAATTAAATTTTTTAATTATTTATTTTTTATTAATATAATTTTGAATTAGAATTTATAATATATTATCTCAAAATTATATAAACTATATTTTTATATTTATAGAATAATTTTATTAAATACTTATTTATTTATTACAAAAAATTTTTATAAATTTTAATAAAATATTAATTATATATAATTCATTAATGAAATAATTCATTTTTTATTATAAATAAAAAGCTTTTTTAGTATATATTTAATATATTATTAAATTTTGTATGTGCTGATTAAATTATTATTTTATTCTTTGTTGAGAAAAAAATAATTTTTTTATTACTTTATTTTTTAACTTTTAATCAAAACAAGAATTTAGATTATTTTATTTATAAAATACGAAACTAAACATTTTATTCATAAAATTACAATTTATAAAAATGTATTAATATATTAATAATTTTATTATTAATATATTCAAAATAATTAATTTATGATTAAAATGTATTATAAAATGTAAAGTTAAAAATAATTTTAATTATTAATCACAAAACAAAATATTTTAAAATAAATATAATAAATTATAAATTCTTGTATAAATACTTAATTTTATTAGTAATTATATTTATAATAATTACTATTAATTAATTCATCATGTATAAATTAATTTATTTTAACGATATTAATAACAATCATGGTTTTGTTTTTTATTATTACGAATATATATTATTTTTTTTAAAAAAAAATAAAATTTTTTATAAATAATTATATATATTTTTTTAAATTATGATACATATAATATGTATAGATAAAAATTTTAACATATATAAGTTATAAATTTTAATTTCATATGGAATTATTATTTTATAATATAATTAGTATATCTATATTTATAGAAATATATGCAAATAATTTCATATTAAATATAATTTTTTTTATTAATTTATGTTGCAACAAAAGAATTGTTATAATTTTAAATTATAATATAAATAAACTTATTAAGTTGAAATATATATAATATATTCAATTTTGAAAAAACTCTATTTAATGTACTTATTTTATTACTTACTGAAAAATTAAAAATTAATTACTTTATAATTTATTAAATAGATATTTTTAAAATAAAATATTTAAATTTTGTTATTTTTAAATCGTTAATGCTATATCATAGATCTGATTTAAAAATTTTTATAATCTTATAAAATAAATTTACTGTTAAAAGAAAATAACTGGATATATAGAAGACTTTTTATTTTAAAAATTATTTTATCTTCTTAAAAAAAAATATGATTAAATTTATTGTAGAACAAAAAAATTTTTTAAAAGCTTTACAGAAAGTTTCTATTTTATTATTAAAAAATCATAATATTGCTATTCTTGAAAATGTTTTAATCAATGTTAACGGTAATATTATGACAGTAACAAGTACTAATTTAGAAACTCAAATTACTGTTTATACTACTATTATTTCTCAAGATATTAATAAGTCTACCATAGTTTCTGGTAGAAAATTATTAAGTATTTGTAAAAGTATTCCTAATAATTCTGTTATTAAAGTATATGTTAATGAAAAAAAAATGTTAATCAAATCTAATAACAGTGTTTTTGAATTATTAATTGTATCTGAGACTTCATTTCCGTTATTAAAATCGTTTAATCATGAAATGACGTTTGTTGTTTCACAATCTATTATTAAAAACATGATTCATAATACACAATTTGCTATGGCTATTAATGATGTACGTTATTATTTAAATGGAATATTATTTGAAATTAACGAAAATCAGTTAAAAATGGTAGCTACTGACGGTCATCGATTAGCAGTTTCTTCTGTACATTTAGACAATAGGTATAATTTTTATTCTGTTATTATTTCTCGAAAAGGAGTATTAGAACTTATTAAGTTACTAAATAATCGAGATATTAAATTAATATTATTTTTAAATAAAAATAATATTAGAATAAAAATACATAATACCGTTTTTATTTCAAAATTAATTGAAGGAAACTATCCAGAATATAATAATGTTTTATTACAATATCCTAAAATAAAAATCAAAATTCCTACATTACAATTAAAAAATGCATTATTAAGAGTGTCTATTCTATCTGATAAAAAATTTCAAAGTGTAAAATTTTGTTTTTGTAAAGATCAATTAGAGTTACGATCTAATAATGAAGAAGAAGAGAAGGCAAAAGAAATAATTAATATTAATATTATAAAAGAAGAGATAGCATTTAATATGAATGTTAATTATATTATTGACATATTAAATAATATGACAGAAGAATACGTTTTTTTTTCATTTAATATACCAGTTTGTTCCGTTCATATTCAAGAAGATCAACAATCAAATAATATTTTTGTAGTTATGCCTTTATTGTTATAAATGACATTTAAATATTTATAATATTTATAATTAAAATTAAATAAATATAATAAATATTAATTAAATTTATTGATAAAATATTAATTATTTTTTTATTCTATTAATATACATTTATTCAATTTAGGTATTTTGAACTTTTATTAATAAAAAAAAGGAGTATTAATGCCGAATTCTTATAATTCGTCTAGTATTAAAGTTTTAAAAGGATTAGATGCTGTTCGCAAACGTCCAGGTATGTATATTGGAGATACAGATGATGGAAGCGGATTACATCATATGGTATTTGAAGTAGTAGATAATTCTATTGATGAAGCATTAGCGGGATATTGTAATGAAATCATTGTTACTATACACGAAGACAATTCCGTTTCAGTTCAAGATAATGGAAGAGGTATACCAATTGATATACACAATGAGGAAAAAATACCAGCTGCTCAAGTAATTATGACTATTTTACATGCAGGAGGTAAATTTGATAATAATTCATATAAAGTATCTGGAGGATTACATGGAGTAGGGGTATCTGTAGTTAATGCTTTATCAGAAAAATTAAAATTAACGGTGTATAAAAGTAATAAAAAATACACTCAAATTTATAATAATGGAAACCCTTCTGCTCCTATTTATACAAATTGTGATAATAAAAAAACGGGTACAAAAATTAGATTTTGGCCTAATCTGCAAATATTTACTAATATAGTAAATTTTAAATATGAAATTTTATATAAAAGATTGCAAGAATTATCTTTTTTAAATTCTGGAATTACGATTTATCTACATGATAAAAAAAAACATTTATCACAAAAATTTCATTATAAAGGAGGTATTAAGGCATTCATATCTCTTTTAAATAATAATCCGATACATACTCATATTTTTTATAGTCTTTCTAAAAAAGATAAAATAGTTGTTGAAATTGCAATGCAATGGAATAATAATTTTACAGAAAAAATATATTGTTTTACAAATAATATACCTCAAAAAGATGGAGGAACTCATTTATCTGGTTTTAAATCAGCTATAACTCGTACGTTTAACAATTATATAGAAAAAGAAAGCTATACTTCTAAAAAAAATAAAATTAATATCACAGGCGATGATGCAAGAGAAGGTTTAGTTGCTTTAATATCTATTAAAGTTCCAGATCCAAAATTTTCTTCGCAAACTAAAGGAAAATTAGTTTCTTCAGAAGTAAAATCAGTGGTTGAATCATTAACTCAAGAATTTTTAATGCAATTTTTATTAGAACACCCTCAAGACTCGAAGATTATTTTAAATAAAATTATAGAAGCTGCGCGATCTCGAGAAGCTGCGCGTCGTGCTCGTGAAATCACTAGAAAAAAAGGAAGCTTAGAATTATCTGGATTACCTGGTAAACTATCTGACTGTCAAGAAAAAGATCCAAAACTATCTGAAATATATATTGTAGAAGGTGATTCTGCAGGAGGTTCAGCAAAGCAAGGAAGAAATAGACAAAATCAAGCTATCCTTCCTTTAAAAGGTAAGATATTAAACGTAGAAAAAGCGCATTTTGATAAGATGATTTTATCTCAAGAACTAGCAACTCTTATTGCTGCATTAGGTTGTGGTATTGAAAAAAATGAGTTCAATTTAGATAAATTACGATATCATAACATCATTATTATGACTGATGCTGATGTAGATGGATCACATATTCGCACTTTATTATTAACTTTTTTTTACCGTCAAATGCCTGAAATTATTAATAAAGGATATATATATATTGCACAACCTCCTTTATATAAAGTAAAAAAAGGAAAAAAAGAACAATATATTAGAGATGAAGAAGAACTTAATACATACCAAATTAATACTGCTTTAGAAAATTGCATTTTTTACATAACTAAACCATATAAAAAAATTTTAAATCATAGTAAGATCGTAAAATTAATTACAGATTATGTGCAAATTAAGAATGAAATCAGTATACATACAAAAAATATTCCAAATATTATATTGCATGAATTAATTTATCAACCAGTTTTATGCGAATTAACAAAAAAAGATGTGGTTTTAAATTGGATAAATAACATTACTGATTCTTTAAACAAAAAAAATAAAAATAATATTATTTATTTTGGTGAAGTTTGTAAAAGTCATAATTGTAGTTTTTTTGAACCTATCTTTAAGAAAAAGATATATGGAGAAGAGTTTACTTATAAATTACAATATAATTTTTTTCAAAGTAAATTATATACACAAATAATAAAAATAAACCAGCAAATTAGTCAATTAAATAGAGATAATGGAATAATCCAACAAAAAGAAAAGAAATTTTCTTTTTTAAATATTGATGTAACTTTAAAAAATATCATTGATAATGAACATAAAGGAACAACAATACAGAGATATAAGGGTTTAGGTGAAATGAATCCTATACAATTATGGAATACTACTATGAACCCTAAAACGAGACGAATGTTACAGGTATCTATACAAGATGCCGAAAAAGCTAATCAATTATTTAAAGTATTAATGGGTGATTTAGTAGAACCAAGAAGATCTTTTATAGAAAAAAATGCATTATATGCTAAAAATATTGATTTTTAATAAACATAAAAAATTTATATGATTTATCTTAATTATACGGCAGGTTTTAATGATATATCTAACCTGCCGAACCCTGAAAACAAATTAAAATATTTTTTTATTTATGAAGAACATTTCATCATTTCTATAGTTTTAATTTTAGCTAACGCTTTAGATAATTTTTTTATCATTTTAGATCTATTTTTATCATGTAAATCGCAATTTTTTATATAAGCTATTGCTTGATTTTTTTGCGATATAGCTTTATAACGATTCAGATCTTTACTATTGATAACAGTATCAGCCAATATAGTTACTATTTCAGGTTGTACTTCTAGTATTCCTCCAGACAAATACATATATTTTTTTTTACCAGATTTATTTTTTATATATAATACTCCTGGTTTTACCGATGTTAATAATTGTGTATGTTTAGGATAAATTGTTAATTCTCCTTCTACACCATGTATACGTATTTTTTGTACTTGATCTGAAAAAATTTGAAGTTCAGCGCTAACAACATCTAAATGAAACACCATGGTAAACCTTATAAATAATTAAATTTTATAACGAAAAATACTAAATGGATTTTATTTTTTTTGATTTATTAATTACTTCATCAATATTACCGACCATATAAAACAATTGTTCTGGTATAGAATCTAGTTCTCCAGTAACAATTTTATTAAATCCTTTAATTGTTTCTTTAAGTGGAACATATTTTCCCTTTTTTCCTGTAAAAGCTTCAGCTACAAAAAAAGGTTGGGATAAAAATCGTTGTATTTTTCGAGCGCGTGATACTAAGATTTTATCGTCTTCCGATAATTCATCCATGCCTAAAATAGCAATTATATCTTTTAGTTCTTGAAATCTTTGAAGAATATTTTGTACTTTTTGTGCAATTGTATAATGATCTATACCTATGATTTCTGGATCTAACTGACGACTTGTTGAAAGTAAAGGATCAACAGATGGATATATTCCTAAAGAAGCGATTTGTCGACTTAAAGTAACTGTAGAATCTAAGTGCGCAAAAGTAGTAGCAGGAGAAGGGTCAGTTAAATCATCAGCTGGAACATATACAGCTTGTATTGATGTAATAGATCCTTTTTGTGTAGAAGTTATGCGTTCTTGTAAAATACCCATTTCTTCTGATAATGTTGGTTGGTATCCTACTGCTGAAGGCATTCTTCCTAATAATGCAGAAACTTCAGTTCCAGCAAGTGTGTATCGATAAATGTTATCTATAAATAGTAATACATTTTTTCCTTCTTCTCTAAATTTTTCTGCAAGAGTTAAACCAGTAAAAGCTACTCTTAATCTATTACCGGGGGGTTCATTCATTTGTCCGTATACTAGAGATACTTTATCTAAAACATTAGATGTTTTCATTTCATGATAAAAATCGTTTCCTTCCCTTGTTCTTTCGCCTACTCCTGTGAAAACTGAGTATCCTGAGTGCTCTATTGCAATATTTCGTATTAATTCCATCATATTAACTGTTTTACCAACCCCAGCTCCTCCAAACAATCCTACTTTTCCTCCTTTAGAAAAAGGACAAATTAAGTCAATGACTTTAATTCCTGTTTCTAATATTTCATGAGACTGTGATTGTTCGCAGAATTTTGGTGCGGATCTATGAATTTCCCATAGTTCTAATTTTTCTTTTTTATTTTTATTTCTAAATTCTCCTTTCATATCGATAGGTTGACCTAAAACATTCATTATTCTTCCTAAAGTTGCTGATCCTACTGGCACTTTAATTCCATGATGCAAATCAATAACATTCATACCTCTTTTTAATCCATTAGAATTACCCATAGAAATGGTTCTTACTATCCCACCTCCTAGGTGTTGTTGTACTTCTAATATTAATGAAAGAGAAGAATCTTTAATTTGTAACGCATTATAAATTTTTGGAGCTTGATTATAAGGAAATTCGACGTCAACTACGGATCCAATTACTTGTACAATTTTTCCAATAACTTTCATTTTTCACCTTTTAAAAATTTATACTTTGTATTATTTTTTTATTTTATTCTTTGGATAAAGCATTTGATCCTGAAATAATTTCCGTAATTTCTTGAGTAATGTTAGATTGACGTGATTTATTGTATATTAACTGCAAATCTTTAATCATAGATGTACTATTATTATTTGCAGTATTCATTGCTACCATTCGAGCTGCTTGTTCAGAAGCTAAATTTTCTAACACGCTTTGATATATTTGAAATTCTAGATATCTGTTTAATAGAAGATTTAATAAATATTTTGCGTTAGGCTCGTATATATAATCCCATATTTTTTTTTTATAATTATTTGTTTGTTTTTTCGGAAAAGGTAACAGTTGTTTAATAATAGGATGTTGAGATAATCTATTATGAAAGTGATTATAACAGATATATAATTTTTGAATTTTTTGATTTTTATATGCTTGAATTAACGGATGAGCAAATGTTATTATTGTTGAAAATGATGGGTTTTCTCCTATATTTATTGTTTTATCTAGAATATTATATCCAAGTGATTCAAAAAAATTTGATCCTTTTGATCCTAATAGTATAATTTCAGTAAAAATATTTTTTTTAGCGTCAATTATGAACATGTCTAATATTTTTTTAAATAAATTAGTATTTAAACTTCCACATAAACCTTTATCTGTCGATAGTATAATATATCCATTTTTTTTTATTTTTTTTTCTGTATATAAAAAAGGATGTTTATATTCTAGATATCCTTGTGATACATGTGAAATTACTTTATTTAGAATATTAGCATAAGGTCTACTTATTTCCATTTTACATTGAGTTTTTTTCATTTTGGCAATAGAAATCATTTCCATAGCTTTTGTAATTTTTTGAGTATTTTCAATGCTATGAATTTTGTTTTTTATCTCAATATTGATAGGCATAATTCATCTTATTTTTATTTTTTATTATAAAATTTTTTATATAAAAACATTTTTTTTAAAATATGTAATTAATTCGTTAAACTGTGATTCTATTTCATCATTATAAATTTTATTTAAATTAATGATATTAAAAATATTAATATGTTCTAATTTAAAAAAATCTATTAGTTGTTGTTCAAAAATTAAAATATTAGTTACTTTTATATCTTCTAAAAATCCTTTTGAAGCTGCAAACAACATAATGCTTTGTTCTGCAATACTCATTGGTTGATGTTGTTTTTGTTTTAGTAATTCAGTGAGTTTTTTTCCATAATCTAGTTGTTTTCTAGTAATTATATCTAAATCAGATGAAAATTGAGAAAAAGCAGCCAGTTCTCTATATTGCGCTAGTGCAGAACGAATTCCCCCAGATAATTTTTTTATGATTTGTGTTTGTGCTGCACTTCCTACTCTTGATACAGAAATTCCAGGGTTAATAGCAGGTCGAATTCCAGAATTAAATAAGCTTGACTCTAAAAATATCTGTCCATCAGTAATCGATATAATATTTGTCGGTACAAAAGATGAAACATCTCCTGCTTGTGTTTCCACAATTGGTAATGCTGTTAATGATCCTATTTTTTTTTTAATATTATTATTTTTTTTTATACTAGAACAGTTGATTTTAGCAGACCGTTCTAATAATCTAGAATGTAAGTAAAATATATCTCCTGGAAATGCTTCCCTTCCTGGTGGTCTTTTTAGAAGTAGTGAAATTTGTCTATATGCAATTGCATGTTTAGAAAGATCGTCATATACAATTAACGCGTCTTCTCCACGATCTCTAAAAAATTCACCCATAGTACATCCAGAATAAGCGGACAAATATTGTAATGCAGCAGATTCTGAAGCGGATGCAACGACTATTATTGTATTAGATAAAGCTTTATTTTGGCGTAATTTTTGCACTATACTAATAATAGTTGAATTTTTTTGACCTATAGCAACGTATATACATTTAACTCCTGTGTTTTTTTGATTAATAATTGTATCAATAGCTAAGGTAGTTTTTCCTGTTTGTCTATCTCCAATAATTAATTCTCGTTGCCCTTTTCCTATCGGAATCATTGAATCAATACACTTATATCCTGTTTGTAAAGGTTCGCTAATTGAAATACGGTCAATTACTCCAGGCGCATCTGTTTCTACAGGTGAATACTGATCTTCTTTAATTTCTCCTTGGTTGTCAATTGGACAACCTAAACTATTCACAATTCTACCTAAAAATTTTAATCCTACAGGTATTTCTAATATTTTTCCTGTACAACGTACTTGCATACCTTCTTTTAAATGATCAAAAGGACCTAAAACTATTACTCCAACAATATTTTTTTCTAAATTTAATGCAATTCCATATAAATTTTCTGTAAGTTCGATCATTTCTCCTTGCATAACTTCAGATAATCCGATAATTTTTACGATTCCATCGTTTACTGAAACTATAGTTCCTTCATTAATTTTTTCATTAATAAAATTAAAATTTTTTATTCTTTTTTTTATTATTTCAAAAGTTTCATTTGAATTTAATTGCATTTTTATCTCTTATTTAATTAGTTTTTAAATATTTTTTAATTTGATTTAGATAATTTTTAATACTTTTATCTATTTGTAATTTTTCTTTTTTAATAATAATTCCTCCAATAATATTTTTATTAACATTATGCGTTAAATTAATTTTTGAAGAGAATTTTCTTTCTAATTGACTAATAATATTTTTATATTCTATTTCAGATAATTTATTTGGAACTATGATTTGTATATTTTGTATATTATTAAATTTTTCACATAGATTTTTAAAAATAAAAAAAATAGATTCTATTAAAAATAATCTTTTATTTTCTATAATAATATAAATAAAATTTTTAAAAAAACAATCTATGTATTTTTCGAATATTTGATTAAAAATGGTTTTAGGATAAGTTATTCCTAATATTCCATGACATAAGGAATTAAATATTGGTATTTTTAATGTTTTTGTAACTAGAATAAACATATTATTCCATTCTTGAATACAATTGTTCGATTTAGAAAATTGATATGCTGCTTTAGCATAAGGGTATGCAATATTTTTATGATATGTACATAACATAATTTTTCTCATATTATATATCTGATATTAATGTTTTTATTAAATTACTATTTCCATGTTTTTTAATTGCTTTTTCTAATATTGTTTCTGCAATTTGTATGGCTATTTTAGTAGTATATTGGTTTGACTCTATGATCATTTTTTTTCTTTCTGCTTGAATTGATAATTTGGCTTCTTTTAATATTGTTATTCGTTCTTTTTCCGCTTGCTCAATAGTGGATTTTAATAATTGTTCTTTTCTTTTTTTAGCTTTGTTTAAAATAGAAAAAGCTTCTTTTTTTGCATTTTTTATTTCTTGTTGTATGTTTTTTTTCTGTATATCTATTTCTAATTTTTCTTTTTTTATTAATTCAAAAGAATCTATTATTTTTTTTTGTCTTTTGTTAATAATATAAATGATGGGAGGCCATATGTATTTCATACATATCCATACAAATAAAATAAATGAAATAGTTTGTCCAATTAGCGTTGCATTTAAATTCACAGAATGTATATCCTTTTTTATTAATGTTAAAATAAATAATATTTATTGCCCTTACTTTTTTTGATATTAACTGTAAGGGCAGCGCGTATCGTATGAATATTATTAATATTTTTTTAATTTTTATTTGGTTGCAAATAGTATATAAAGACCTATACCAACAGCAATCATTGGAATAGCATCTACTAAACCCATAACAATAAAAAATTGAGTACGGAGTAAAGGCACTAAATCTGGTTGTCGAGCCGCTCCCTCTAAAAATTTACCACCTAATAATCCTATTCCAATTGCAGCCCCTATTGATGCTAGGCCAATTATTATAGATACAGCTGTATAAATAGTATCTGCATTTACATGATTCATCAATTACCTCTAATTTTTTAAGTTATTATGTTTTTTGTTATAATTTTTTAATGTTTTTTCGAAGCCATTGATAAATATACAATAGTTAATATCATAAATACAAATGATTGAAGAGTTATAACTAAAATATGGAAAATAGCCCATGGAACATTTAAGATCCATTGCATCCACCATGGTATAAAACTAGAAATTAAAATAAAAATCATTTCTCCTGCATAAATATTACCGAACAGTCTTAACGATAAAGAAATAGGTTTAGACAATAAACTAATTGTTTCTAAAATAAAATTAAAAAAATAAAAAATAGGATGTTTAAAAGGTTGACAAATCAACTCTTTAAATAAACCAGATATACCTTTTGTTTTTATACTATAAAATAAAATTAATAAAAAAACAGCAAGTGACATTGAAAAAGTAATATTTATATCAGAAGAAGGAACAATACGAAGATTAGGACAATTAAAAATATTTTCGAAAATGAAAGGAAAAAAATCAACAGGAATTAAATCCATAGCATTCATTAAAAATATCCATACAAAAATTGTTAATGATAAAGGGCCAACAAAGTTATTTTTTGTATGCATTATATCTTTAATATTTTTATTAACAAAATTTATTATTAATTCTATGAAAATCTGAATTTTATTAGGAATATAAGAATTTTGTATTGAAGCTATGTAAAAAAAAGATAAAAAAATACACCCTAATAATATTGAAACAATTATTGAATCTAGATTTAATACCCAAAATGAATTTGATAAAATATTGCTTGGTATTAATTTTAAACTAGATAAATCTAATCTTACATGTTGTAAATGATGACTAATATACTCTTGAGGAGTAGATATTTGTCTAAAAAACATTGGTTTATATGCCCTGTATTATTTGATTTGTTTATATATTTTTATAAAATATTAGCTTATATATTTATATAATAAAGCATCATAATTATTTAAATATAATGCATAAATATATTACATTGTTTATGATTAATAAAAATGCATTTTTATTAATCATAAACAATTATTAATTTTTAATATGTTAAATATATTAATTATTAATAAAATTTTATATATATTTTTTTATAAAAATTATTTAATTTATTTTTTTTAATTTATTACAAATAAATATCTATATTTAAAATATAATTTTTATTTTTTTAATATTGATAATTGAGTTTATTTAGATAACTGATAATTAGCATAATTTTTTATTATTAAATAATAATAATTTTTGTTTATAAAAATAAATAATTTTTAATAATTAAATATATTGTTTTTTTAATTTTTTAAAATTTAATATTTAAATGGAACATTAATTATTTTTATTTATTATTTTTAATATTTATTTAAAAAAAAATTATTTTTTATATAAATAAGTAAAATAGATAATGCAGCAGGGGTAATACCTTCGATACGAGATGCTTGTCCTAAAGAAAAAGGCTGTGAAGTATTTAATTTCGATATAACTTCTTTAGATAATCCTTTAATTTGATTATAGTCAAAATTAATAGGTAATAAAGATTTTTCATATAATATTTGACGTATAATTTCTTTTTTTTGTCTTAAAATATAACCATGATATTTTATATTTGTTTCTAATTCTTCTAATGCTTCTATATCTAAATTTTTATTTTTAATTAAATTTAAGTTTATTAATGTATGAATGCTCAATTCAGGTCTTTTTAGTAAATCAAAGTAAGTAATATTTTCTTTTATATTTAATGTAGTAAATACAAAAATACTTTTAGCATTTTCAGATTTTTTAAAACAAATATTTTTTTTTAAAATGGTTTGATATTTTTCAATATTTTCTATTTTTTCAATATAACGTAACCAACGTTTTGTATCAATAAGATTTAATTTTTTACCTATTTTTGTTAATCTTAAATCAGCATTATTTTCTCTTAATGATAACCGATATTCTGCTCTAGAAGTAAAAATACGGTATGGTTCTGTAATGCCTTGTGTACATAAATCATCAATCATGACTCCTAAATATGCTTGATCTCTACGAGGAAACCATGGTTCTAAGTTGTTTGAAAACCGGGCTGCATTGATACCAGCTAATAATCCTTGCGCAGCTGCTTCTTCATATCCAGTTGTTCCATTAATTTGACCAGCAAAAAATAAACCGTTTATATATTTACTTTCTAAATTTAACTTTAGATCTTTTGGGTTAAAATAATCATATTCAACAGCATAACCTGGTTGGACAATTTCAGCGTTTTCTAATCCTTCAATTGAATGAATTATTTTTTTTTGAATAGAAAAAGGTAGACTAGTAGAAATTCCATTTGGATAAATTAATTCTGATTTTAAACCTTCAGGTTCAAGAAATATTTGGTGACGATTTTTATCTTTAAAACGCATGACTTTATCTTCTATAGATGGACAATATCTAGGTCCAATTCCTATAATTTTACCATTATAAATTGCGCTTTTATTTATGTTTTCATATATTATTTCATGTGTTTCATTATTAGTAAAAGTTAAAAAACATGGAATTTGAGCTGGTCTTATACAATTTTTTTTTAAAAAAGAAAAATAAGGTAGAGGAAAATCTCCGTTTTGTTTTTTTAAATTTTTAAAATTTATACTTTTTAATGCTAATCTAGGAGGTGTTCCTGTTTTTAATCTTCCTACTTTTAAAGGTAATTCTCGTAATTTTAAAGCTAATGGAATAGATGAAATATCTCCTTTTCTACCTCCTATTGTAGTTTTATCTCCTATATGTATTTTTCCTCCTAAAAAAGTACCAGTAGTTAATACAACTGATTTAGAAAAAAATAAATTATTGTGTTTTGTTTTTACACCTATAACATTGTTATTTTTTATAATTATATCATTAACTTCTTGTTCTAAAATTGTCAACTTAGCATGTTGTTTTAAATATTGTTGTACAAATTTTGAATATAGTACACGGTCTGCTTGAGCTCTAGTTGATCGTACAGCAATGCCTTTTCTTGTATTTAGTATTTTAAATTGTATTCCGGATTGATCAATTGCCAATCCCATAATACCCCCAAGAGCATCAATTTCTTTAACTAAATGACTTTTTCCAATACCTCCTATAGATGGATTACAAGATAAGCATCCAATATTTTTTTTTTTTTGAGTTAATAAAAGTGTTTTATAACCCATTCTAGCACTAGCAGACGCCGCTTCAGTTCCTGCATGGCCTCCTCCAATAATAATTACTTGAAAGTTATTTAACTTTGTCATGTTATAACCTTTATAATATAAAATTTATTTTTTATTTTATTTTTTATAAAAATTTTTTATTTTTTTAATTAAATATCATTAAAAAATATATAATAAAAATTATGTTAAAATATACTAATGTAGTATTCTTATATTAAGTGAGTTTTTTATTCAGCGTTTTATTTTAACAAAACCATAATGCTATCAAAAAATTTATCTTATCTTGAATAATAAATTATTTGGTTGAAATGAATTATTTTATTTTTTATATGTGAAAAT